>JBDTTO010000981.1:0-1799 GCA_039930585.1 Gemmatimonadaceae bacterium | reverse complement strand
CCTGCGACGAGTGATACCACGGATCGGGCCACGTGTTGAAAATGACTGCCGGAATCCCGTGCTGCATGTATGTCGCGTGATCACTTGATCCGTAATACTTGTCAACCTTGATGTAGAACGGATCGCGACTTCCGTTTGGTGATAACACATCCAGCGCGGGTTGATATCCATTCGCACGATAGCGCACGCGCTCACGCGTAATTTCGGCCACAAATTCCAGAAAGTTCTGGCAGATGTCATTCAGGAACGACGGAAACGAATCCGGAGAACGCATCAGCAACCACGTCGCACCAGCGGTGGTGAGACGCAAACCTTCCATGTCGTAATTCAAATCAGCAATCATGCGTTTATTGAGATCGGGGTGCGCATTGAGCCACGCATTCGTTCCGCTGATCTCCTGCACGAACAGAAAATGAATGGTGCGCTTTGGCTTCGGCAGTTTTCCCGCTTTCACAAGCGCGATGTACGCGCGTCCCATTTCCAGAATGTGTGCAGCGCCCGAGTTATCATCGTTCGCACCCTGCTTGATGAGCCCCTCGTAAATGTGCGCGGAAACAACGATGTCCTGGTTTGTGCTTCCATCGCCCGCAATTGTCGCGTGAATAACTTCCTGACGCCCCGGAAACGTTTGTGCTTCAACGACCGAGCGCACTGTAACCTTTTCGCCCTTCTCCAGCCGCGCCGTGAGATCGCGCGCCGTGCGCAGCGTAACCATCCAACCGAAACCCGGACTGCCGCCTGCCATCCCCGCCGCAACAATCGACGACGAAATCATGATGTCGGGTTGTTCGACAGGGCGCATGGAGTTGTACGACAACACACCAACGGCGCCGCGCTCAAATACCGCGAGACGTTGCAGCGTGTTGAGTGGCGCGCTCCCCATGACAACTTTCCCTTTGACATCTTTGCCAGCGTAGTCCTCAACACGAGCACCGTTGCCGATGTCAATCAACTCACCCGATATATCACCAGTAGGCGTGTTACCACCTAACGCGACCGGTGTGTCGTAAATGTCGTACAGCTTGCGCGGACCAAGTTTTTCTGAAACCCACAGTTGGCCCTTTGTTGGTTGCCACAGTTGAGCACTCGGAAACTTCTCGATTTCCACCGTCGAAAAACCGTACTCCTTCGCAAAGTTCACAGCGACCTGACTTTCACGAAATGGTCCGACGGTGTATTCCGACGCCGGACGCACTCGCTGGTATGGTACCAGCTCCAGCACGTGATGCATCGCGCGTTCGCCGGATGCTTCCATGACAATCGCGCGCATCTGATCCCAGTTGAGCAGCGTGCGATCTTCTTTTTCCTGCGCAGATGCCGCGCGCCCAATCAGCGCGACGACCGAAAATGCAACCGTTGCTGTCGTTCGTACTGACAGCGTCCGCCTGCAGCATCGTGTTATTGAGGGAGAGCTTCGCATAATGTGCGGGTTACGGAAGTGTGTCGAATGCGTGCGGGAGGGAATCAATGAGTCGCCAGCGGGGTGACGGTGCGCCAATAGAAGTACAGCCACAATATCAGGTAGGCAATTGCCCACCACATGACCGTGGCCGAGTCAGCAATGAGTTGCCACACGCATAGGCCGATCGACAACACGGCCACCACCGCCGCCACATGCAATAGTTCGCGATTCGCCGGCCAGGCAAGCGCCGCAACCAGCACCGCACCAGCAACAAACGGCAATGCCACCAACGCAGGATTGATGGCCGACGATCCGAATGATTTCCTGAAACCGTTTGCGACCATGATCAGGAAGAGGAATCCGCCGCCAAGTGCGCCGAGCAGAACTCCCAGGGACC
>JBDTTO010000980.1:0-1803 GCA_039930585.1 Gemmatimonadaceae bacterium | reverse complement strand
CTCAAGCAATACATGGCCAAAGCAGATTCCCCCACACGCGGGCGTGAATTGAACATTCACTTTGGCGACACCAACCGTGGCTTCATCGGACAGATCTCGCCGCTTGGCGACATGGTGCCAGTAATGGCGGGCGTGACGCTGACGTTCAAAATGCGCAAAGAAGATCGCGTAGGCTTGGTGTTTGTTGGCGAAGGCGCAACAAGCACCGGCGCATTTCACGAAGGCATTAACTTCGCAGGTGTGCAACGTTTGCCACTCGTTGTGATTGTCGAGAACAATGGGTACGCGTATTCAACACCGACTGCCAAACAATCCGCGGTCAAACATTTCGTTGACAAAGCGATTGGTTACGGCGTCGCCGGCGAACAAGCCGACGGCAATGATGTGCTCGCGGTCTACGATGCGGTGAAAACTGCGGTTGATCGCGCGCGCAGCGGGGGCGGCGTGAGTTTGGTTGAACTCATCACCTATCGTCGTCGTGGACACGCAGAGCACGACAATCAGAGCTACGTGCCCGAAGGTGAAATTGCTCAATGGGAAAAGACAAACGATCCGATCGATCGCTATCTCAACGTGCTAAAAACCGAATATTCGGCGACTGACGCAGAAATTCAGGGCATTCATGATCGCATTCAGTCCGAGATTGAAGCAGCGACCGACGAAGCCGAGAAGTCCGGGATTCCCGATGCGCTTGATGCGTTGATTGGTGTGTACGCCGATCCTCCGTCAGAGAAACCGTTGTGGTTCAGGCAGGACGCAAGCAACGACTCATACGGCACCGAACGTCCGGAAAGTTGGGGCACGTTTGACGCGTCGAAAGGGAGTGCCAACTGATGGCGGAGATCACGTATCTCGAAGCCATTCGCGAAGGCCTTTTCGAAGAAATGGAACGCGATCAAAACGTGTTCTGCCTGGGCGAAGATATCGGCGCGTTTGGTGGTGCGTTCAAAGTCACTGAAGGTTTGATGGCGAAGTTTGGTGAATCACGCGTGATCGATTCCCCCATCAGCGAAATCGCGATTGTTGGTGCGGCCGCTGGTGCTGGACACATGGGCATGCGCCCCGTTGTTGAAATGCAGTTCATCGATTTCATCGCGAACGCGTACGACATGCTCACGAACTACGTCGCAACCGCGCGTTATCGCGCATTTCTGCCGTGTCCCATGGTGGTGCGTGGACCCAGTGGCGGTTATGTGCGCGGGGGTCCGTTTCATTCGCAGAATCCCGAAGCCGGTTTTATTCACACGCCCGGACTCAAAGTTGTCTATCCGTCAACGGCGGAAGATGCGAAGGGCTTAATGAAGGCCGCGATTCGCGACGATGACTGCGTGCTGTTTTTCGAACACAAATATTTGTATCGGCGTATCAAGGGTGTGATGCCGGCCGGTGATCACGTGGTGCCAATTGGTAAAGCGCGCATCGCGCGCGAGGGCACGGATGTTTCGATCATCACCTACGCGGCCACTGTGTACAAGGCGCTCGAAGCGGCCGAACAGTTGGCCGAACAGGGCATTTCGGTTGAGGTGCTGGATTTGCGTACGCTTGCGCCGCTGGACGATGAAGCCATAGTGGCCACGGTCAAGAAGACCAACCGATTGCTGATCGTTCACGAGGATACGCGAACCGGCGGCATTGCCGGAGAAATCACGGCTCGTGTAAGCGAGAGTTGCTTCGAATGGCTGGATGCGCCCATTCTGCGCGTCACGGCCGCCGATATTCCACTTCCTTACAGCCCTCCGCTGGAGGATTACGTATTACCACAGACAGCGGACATCGTGCGGGCGGTCAAACGCCTGGCGAGTT
>JBDTTO010000979.1:0-1804 GCA_039930585.1 Gemmatimonadaceae bacterium | reverse complement strand
GGCGAAGTTACCGTGACCGACATCAGGTGACCACTGGCAAGCACTCCAATTGGTTGACTTGCATCTTTCGTCTGTGCTCTAAGAACGAGGGTGCGAGAACCGCCGGTTTGTATGGAGAATGCGCTTATGCGTGCCGATGATCTATCGAGGACCCATACTGAATCACGCTGCATCGTAATAGTGCTTGCGTGTTCGAATTCACCGGGGCCACTGCCTCGACGACCAAGTTTTTGGACCGGCTTTCCGTCTGGGGCGTACACGTGAACGTTCTGGTCCGTAGCGTCGAGCACATAAATGCGTCCCGCTTTATCAACGACCATTCCAACAATTTGCGACAATTCCCATGCGGGATTGTTTGAGTTTATGCGCAAATCCAGAATGGGGCGTGGCGCGGACGCGGCTATGGGCGATGGAAGATCCTGCGCTGCAATAACAGTTCCGAAAAGAGTTCCGCACAGACTTGTCAGCGCGCCGACGACGAGGCGACAGCGGTGGCGCTTGGTGTCGACCGTGGTATTGGACGATGATGTAGCCCTGATACGTGCATTACACACCCAGCGAACGCTCCACCAGCGGCAACTCCAACGCAACAACAGTTCCCCCGCCAACGCGCGCAATAACGTCACATCGACCACCCAAATGACTGGCGCGCTCGCGAATGCCCGTCAATCCAAAATGTCCTTCGCGACGCGCATCCTCTGCTTCTTCTGGTGAAAATCCGCGGCCATCGTCGCGGATTTCGAGTTTGAACGCACCGACGACGAATTCGCTCACAATCTCGATGCGTTTCGCTTCGGCGTGCGTGATTGCGTTTGCAACAGCTTCGCGACCGATACGAAATGCGGCATCTTCGATTCGTCGATCAAGCCGGCACCGCTCGCCAATTACGCTCGACGCGATTTCGATACCCATGCCGGACGTGCGCTCGTGCGCGAGCATCTCGAGGGCAGCGGGTACATCATCGTTCGACTGGTCAACCTGACGCATGTCACGCACGCGTTCGCGCGCTTCACGCAGCGAATCGCGCGCTAATACCTGTACACGACGAATCGTGTCGCTCGCGACGTCCGGCATCGTCGGCAACGCACGCTCCGCGGCTTTGAGTTGCAGCGTCACCCCAATAAATCCCTGCAATAACGTGTCGTGCAAATCCTGCGCGATGCGTTCACGTTCGGCCAGCGTCGCCTGATACTTGTCGTTCAGCGTTTCCTGTACGCGCACGTGTCGTCTGCGTTGCACGAACGCAGCTGCCGTCGCGCCCACCGCACCAATCAGCAACACGACACCGATACGAAGCCAGACAGTTTGATACCACGCCGGCAACAGCCGAAACGTCTTCGCTTCACCAGCTTCATTCCACACCCCATCGCCGTTTGTCGTTGCGACACGAAAACGATACTCACCAGGCGCGAGTCCACCGAAGTACGCGCGCCGTCGCGTGCCGGCATCATGCCATTCATCATCGGCGCCATCAAGACGATAGCGGAATTGCACACGGTCGGCCGTGGCGAAGTTGGTAACTGTGTAGTCGATCTCAAGGTCATGGCGGCCGGGCGGAACTTCTGCTTCGCCAGGCATAAGTTCACGGCCGTCAACGCGCACACCTTCGATCAGTGCAGTCGGTGCTGGCTTCAGCGTGAGCCGTCGAGGTTCTACGAACGCCACGCCGCTATCGGTCGATATCCAGATTTTTCCGTCGGGCGCACGCGTAAGTATCGAGTTCCAGAAGCCCGCAGGTACCGGTCCAGGAATGCCGTCGGTCACGTCGAAATTGCGCGATCGTATCGAATAGCTGGAGTCCATC
>JBDTTO010000978.1:0-1804 GCA_039930585.1 Gemmatimonadaceae bacterium | reverse complement strand
CGGCAAGCTGGAGAGCGGATGAAAGAACACGCGTGCATCAATGTTCTCTTCGGCAAACGCAGCCTGAAGCATCTCACGAGTGACACCAGTCTCCTTGTCAAACACAACGGTCGGCATCCAGGCGCCGTTCACCGTGCCAATAGGCTCGGGGTTCATGCGAACGCCAACGATATCCGAAAGGCCGCGACGATAGATGGCCATGATCTCGCGCTTGCGATCGACGAGCGCTTGCACACGTTCAATCTGCGCGCAACCAATTGCCGCCTGCACGTTGGACATCTTGTATTTGAAGCCCACGGCGTCGGGCCAGAACTGCTTCGTTTGTCCGCGCGCGCGCCCGTGATTGGACAACGTCAACACACGCTCAAACAACTCGGCATCGTTCGTCACGAACATGCCACCTTCGCCGGTCGTGATTGTCTTCGTCCCGTGAAACGAAAACGTTCCAAACGCGCCCATGCTTCCCGCGCGTTTACCACGATATTCCGAGCCAACGGCTTCCGCAGCGTCTTCGACAATGGGAATGTTGTACTTCGCACCAATGGCCAGCAACGCGTCCATGTCGCAGACGTTGCCGTACAGGTGCGTGACAACAATCGCTTTCGTCCAATCGGTGATTGCCGCTTCGACGCGTGCGGGATCGATGCACCAGCTGTCTGCCAACACGTCCACAAACACAGGAGTGGCACTCAGGTGTGTGATTGGGGCGGCAGTCGCAATCCAGTTTGTGTCTGCGAGAATTACTTCATCGCCGGCACCCACGCCCAATGCCGCGAGACCCAGATGCAGGGCACCCGTGCAGCTCGACGTCGCAATCGCATACGAGACACCAAGATGCTCGGCGAACGACTTCTCAAAACGCGCGATGTATTCGTAGCAACGATCGCCCCAACCGTTCATCGCGGCGTCTGTCGCATACGTCGTCTCGAGCTCCGTGATCGACGGACGCGTGTACGGAATGCGCTGCTTCATGCGACGCGAAGCTCCGGCACCGCAGTGACAAACTTTGCACCCCAGCTTCGCGCATGCGCGAGCTGATCTTCTACTTCACTGCGAATATTCCACGGGAAGATCACGATGTAGTCGGGTTTCGTTTCGTCGATAGCCGATGGCGCAACAACCGGGATCCGCGAGCCTGGCAAGAATCGTCCTTGCTTGTGTGGCGATGCATCAGCCACGCCATCAATGAGATCGCTCCGGATACCTGCAAAGTTCATCAACGTGTTGCCCTTTGCAGCCGCGCCGTAACCCATCACGCGCTTGCCTTGTCGCTTGGCATCAATCAAAAACGCCAGCAAATCATTCTTGATGCTTTCGGCACGCGGTTGCAACGTGCGATAGAACGCATCTGTCAACATACCGGCGGCAGCTTCTTTGCTCAGCAGACTTTCGACGCTTGGCAACACGGAACGTGAGTTGGACGCGTGCTGCGCCCACACGCGCAATGATCCGCCGTGCGTTGGCAATTCTTCGACATCCCACACAACAAGCCCCTGCGCCGCGAACACGCGACGGACTGAATGCAGCGAGAGATACGAAAAGTGTTCGTGATAAACCGTGTCAAACTGACCCTGCTTGACCAACTGAAGCAGGTGCGGAAATTCCACTGTTACCGCACCGTCTGGCGACAACGCGCCACGAAGGCCGGCAACGAAATCGTTAATGTCCGGAACGTGCGCGAGAACGTTGTTACCAATGATCAAATCGGCGAGACCGCGTGCGGTCGAGAAATGTGACGCGAAGAGTTCACCAAAGAATTCTTCAATGCTTTCGATGCCACGTTCGCGCGCTGCCTGAGCAGTGC
>JBDTTO010000977.1:0-1817 GCA_039930585.1 Gemmatimonadaceae bacterium | reverse complement strand
GCCGTGTGTGATGCGGGCATCGGATTTCGTCAATCGCTCGAGAGTTCGCCAGCACATCGCGTGAGCGATCGGTGGGATGACTCACGCGCACTTGAAGCAGCCGTCTTGCGCGCCGTCAGTCGTTTTCGCCACGGCGATGACGGACGCGGCCAGGGTCTTGCGCAGATCCGAAAGTTTGTCGCGAAGTGGAATGGCAAGCTTTCCGTGCGCAGTGGTAGCGCGCGTCTCGCGATCGTACCAAGCTGGGATGAAGATGAACCCATGCAGGATGCGTTGCCGTTTTTTCCAGGATCGCAGATGCAAATCATCATTCCGGAAAAGACGAATGACAATGCAACCGCAACGCTGAGCACGCGTGGTGCGTCCAGTCGTTCGACGGTGCGCGCGTCATGAGCCTGGTCATTGATGTTGGCAACGTGCTTCGTGACAGCGTGAGCGCTTTTTATTCAAGTTTGCTCACGCGCCCCACTGGTGCGGCCGTGCGCAATGAGATCGAGCGTCGCGTGGTTGAAGTTGGCTCCCCAGTTGTCACGACGATCGATTTCTCGCAGATCGATTTGATTGATGTTTCGTGCGCGGATGAAATTGTCGCAAAGCTGTTGTTGCGTTACTACGAGGGAAACAACGGCCTTACGGGTTATCTGCTACTGCAGGGAATTCGCGAAGATCATCTGGACGCGATTGACTCGGTGCTCGAGAAGCGCAGCCTTGCACTCGTGGCGTGGCATGATGGTCAGGCCGAACTGCATGGCATCGTTGATGAAACCGAGCGTCGCCACTGGGAAATTGTGCGCGAGCTTGGTCCAGTTACGACAGATCGCGTATCAGAACAGCTGGGCACCAGCGAAGTGGCAACTGCAACGCAACTGACGCGACTGTGGAGTCGCCGGCTGCTGCGTTATGACGATGCTCATTTCACCGTGCCTGGAACGCTGGAGCCCGCGACATGAGTCCGATCAAACGCGAGTTCACGGGTTTTGCAAAACCGTTGCAGGTGACCGGGTATATCGCCACGCGCAAAGGCGATGCTGTGCGTGGCCCAATGGTGCGCTTGCGTCCCGAAGATGCGCTGGTGCGATTGCTGATGCCGGGCGAATTGGTGCGCGTCGTTTCGGATCGTCGCTCGGAGTTAGCCGAACTCGAAGTTGATGAGTCGGTGCCCAAAGGCGGCGCTGTGCTGCGTGATGTGGTTGGTGCCGCGGTTTCAGAAATTATTCGCGTCGTGCGTATTGAAACGGATGGACCTCGCGTAACGGGATCCAGTCCTGCAGGATCGAGTTCCGAAGGTTCCGGTCCCACGGGATCGAGTCCCGCCTGATGTCCACCTCGCCCAGTCGTGCGACACTGGCAGTTGCGGGTGGCCGCACACTCGGCGAATCCGGCACGCCTGTAGCAACGCCGTTGGTTCAATCCGTCAACTTCATGACGGAACCGGGCGCGCGCGATGAATTGCTGTACAGTCGACACGGCAACACGCCAAATGCTGTAACGCTGCAGAAGCGACTCGCGCTGCTTGAGGGCAGCGAAGCGTCATTGGTGCTCGCGAGCGGAATGGGTGCGACCGCGTGCACGATGCTCGCTCTGCTTCGCGCCGGCGATCACCTGTTGGCGAGTAGCTGGTTGTATGGCGGCTCGCGTCATTTGTTCGAACAGGAACTCGCCTCGCAAGGTATTGAAGTCACGTTTGTGGATCCGACAGAAACCCGTGGCTGGCGGCGTTCAGTCAAACACAACACACGTGTACTGTTTCTTGAGTCGCCCGTAAATCCAACCACGCGCGTGCTGGATCTGCGTCCGGTAAGTTTGCTGGCGCGAGA
>JBDTTO010000976.1:0-1818 GCA_039930585.1 Gemmatimonadaceae bacterium | reverse complement strand
CTGCACACCGCACTCAACATGACACGAGGCATCAACGAGTTGCTATTCGCGACTAGGCTCGGGTCGTAGTTCGAGCGCGTCTCCGCGCGAAATTTCAAACTGCGAGCGCGCTCTGCGGCGTCTGAAAAAGGACCAGCACGCTGCGCAATTCCCGGAATCCCCCTTTTGAAAAAGAACAAACGCGGCGCGAACTCACGTGAGTCCGCGCCGCGTTTGCACAACAAAGCTACGGTACAGCTACAAATTTGCCCCGTGGCACTTCTTGAATTTCTTGCCGCTGCCGCACGGGCACGCGTTGTTACGCGGCGTGTTCTCCCACCCGGCAGGCATTGCGCCACCGGCCACGCCCAGCGAGCGAATGGTGCTACCCGCACCCACAACGGTGGGCGCACCCTTCACTACCGGTTTTGACGCTGGTGGTTCGCCTGGTCCCGACTCAAGCACCGCTGCATCGCTCATGTCGTCGTTGGCAACCGCGACGATTTCAGTTTCAGGCTGGTAGTCCTCGAGAATGCCGAGCGCGTTATAACGGCGCGTGGGCGCCTGGGCGGCAACACGTACCGGTTCGAGCATTGGCGGCGGTGCGACCGGCGCCTGCTGTTCAAACACCAGCTGCGCCTTGAGGAAACGCTCCGTAAACGTGTTTGCGAGATCGTGCATGAGATCCACAAACATCGCGTACGCATCTTGCTTGTATTCGATGAGCGGATCCTTCTGTCCCCACGCGCGATACTGAATAGACGCACGCAGCTGATCGAGATCGTACAAATGATCCTTCCACTTCTCGTCCAGCACGTTGAGCATCACGATCGACAGCAAGCGATTGCCAAACCCAGAACCGGATTCGTCGGTAACGGCGTCCAGCCCATCCAGTTTCTGCTTGAACGAGTTTTCGCCCGCTTCCTTGGCCGCGGCCTGCGCCTCGTCAACGGATATTGGCTTGGTATCGGCAACAAACTCCGGCACTTGCAACATGTAATGCATGAGCAGATCCTGCTGCACGTATTCGAAGTCCCAATCTTCGGGCCTGTCGAAGGTTGCCAACGCTTGCTCGACACGACGCTGCACGCCGCGCTCGATCATCTTGAGCGCTTCCGCTTTGAGTTCTTCGCCGCCTTCCAACGCAAATGCGCGCAGCGAATAGATCACTTCGCGCTGCTGGTTCATCACGTCATCGTATTCCAGCAGCCGTTTACGCGACTGAAAGTTCTGCGTCTCAACGCGTTTCTGCGCTTGTTCGATGCTGCGCGTAATGAGCGGATGCGCGAGCACTTCACCCTCTTGCGCGCCCATGCGATCCATCAACTTCGCAATACGCTCCGATCCGAAAAGACGCATGAGATCATCTTCGAGCGACAAGAAGAATTGCGATGCACCCGGATCGCCCTGACGGCCTGCACGACCGCGCAGCTGCCGATCGATGCGTCGCGATTCGTGTCGTTCACTACCAACGATATGCAGTCCGCCAATCTCCTCCACTTCGATTTCCTTGCCGTCCAGATCTGTCACCTGCGACGGCTTCGAAGCCGTGACGTTCGCGCCCAGTTTGATGTCCGTTCCGCGACCGGCCATGTTGGTCGCGATGGTGATCGAACCCGGTTGTCCCGCGTTCTGCACAATTTCGGCTTCGCGCTGATGGTACTTCGCGTTGAGCACCGCGTGTTTGAGCCCCGCGCGCGCAAACATCTTCGACAACGTTTCGGACGCTTCCACGCTGGCCGTACCCACGAGTACCGGAAATCCGAGTTCGTGCAAACGTTTTGTTTCGTCAACAATCGCGTTGTATTTCTCGCGACGCGTCTTGAACACGTAATCCTG
>JBDTTO010000975.1:0-1820 GCA_039930585.1 Gemmatimonadaceae bacterium | reverse complement strand
GTCAGACGGCCAACAATATCGGCTCGACTGCGCAGCACATGGGCATGTATTTCGGCTGGAACTGGACCTACACCGGCAATGCCGATACGCCAATGCTGTGGAACAACGCCAGTCAGAAATTTGAAAGCAGCGTGGCCAAGCTCAGCATCTCTCGGCCCTCGTACGCCAATCAATTTTTCCGCCTTGGTGATGTTGACAACGACACGTGGGTTGGTGTGCCCTGGGCTCCGTCCACCGAAACTCCAATTGCGACGCAGGCCGGATGGATCGCCCCACTGTTTGACTTCGGTGTCATCAACGCCGGTGGATCTGTGAACTACGACCTCACACTTGTTTACGAGTTCAACAATGCGACGGACTTCGCCGCTTGGGAACGTACCGGCGATTTTTACGTTGGCGCGCAGGGAGTGCAATCGGTTGTTCCAGAGCCGAGCACTTTTGCTCTCGTCGGATTTGCGTTCGGCGCTGTTGCGTTTGTGCGCCGTCGTCGCGTCGCTTAACGGTCGCTTCGCACAACCCGTAACCAGACGCGAAAACGATTCGCGTATCTGCTCAAGATGCTGACTGTGAAAACGGCTTCGCTTACGCGGAGCCGTTTTTTTTTGTTTACAGGAGCATTCGCGCATTCAATGGCCTGGTCCACGCGCAGCGCACGCTTCGGGATATTTCACGCGAAGGCGCGAAGGACTGCGATCGGGCCAGCTCACGGGGTTGGAGCAGCAGAATCAGACAAAAGTTATCTGCGTTACAAATATCGACTTGCCGGGTTGCCTCGGTCGTTCTATCGTGACCCGCGTTCAGACGCCGATTTCTTTCATTTGCCGAGTGGGGATCATGCAAGTCTTACTTAACAGAGTCCGGCGCTTTGCCGTCGGCGGATCGCTCGCCGTTACCTCGCTGGCCTTCGCCTTGCCCGCCGCGGCGCAGGCGCCGACGTCCATTACTTTCTTCGGCGACAGCTTTGTCGATACCGGCAACGGCGACATACTCGCCGCTCTGCTGCTCGGCACCGATTTGACGCCGTCGCCACCGTACGCGCTTGGTCGCGCTTCCAATGGATTGGTTTGGGCGGACTATCTCGCGCAGGCTTTCGGACGGCCGCAGGATGCGGTGGCGTCACTGTTGGGTGGTCGGAACTACGCCATCGGAACAGCGACAACTGGCCTCGCTGGCTACGCGGGCGCGCCCGTAGGCATGCTGGCGCAGTACGCAGGGCAGAGCGGACCGCTCGATCCGACGGGATTGTACGTGTTGTTTGGCGGGGCCAACGACCTGATTGGATACGCTGGGCTTTCCGGCGCGGCGCTTGATGCGGCCATTCAAACATCAGTGGGCAACATCGGTGCGATTGTGCAGGGATTGTATTTGCAGGGCGCGCGCAACTTTCTCATTCCGAATTTGCCCGACGTCGGACTGACACCGTACGCGCTGAATACACCGGGCGCATCGGCCGTGTTGAGTTCGTCTACGCTGCAGTTCAACGCCTATCTGGCGCAGGGACTCGCGGGCGCGAGCGCGACGTACACGGGTGCCAATTTCATGAGTCTTAATCTGTACAATCTGTATCAGAACATTCGCATGGATGTCGCGAATGGCGGCCCGAACTACGGATTCACCAACACAACTATTCCGTGCCTCGTGGTTCCCGTGTCATGCAGTGATGCTGTGTTTGCCGATGCGTTGCATCCAACCACCAGGGCGCACAAACTCATTGCCGATGCTGCGTATGCGCGCGTCATGTACGGCGTTGATGTGGCCGTTGTTCCGGAACCCGCAACCGTATTGTTAGTGGGCTGTGGTTTGTTGCTGTGCGGCGTTGG
>JBDTTO010000974.1:0-1820 GCA_039930585.1 Gemmatimonadaceae bacterium | reverse complement strand
GCAAGAGCGATACCGCCATCGCCATCATCACGAAAGAAGAAGCCGGCGACGGGACGCGCACTCGCCCGGCGACCGGTGCGTCAACGTGGATCTTTCACGCGGACAGTGTGCGCGATTTCGCATTTGCGGCCGCACCAAATCTGCGCTGGGAAGCAAGCGGGTACAAAGGTGTGTTGATTGAAACGATGTACCGACCAACGGCGACGTCGTGGGAAGAAGCCAACAAAATGGCGCGCGAAGCCATCAAGAATTTCAGCGAGCAGTGGTATCAATATCCGTATTCGCACGCGACTACCGTTGAAGGGCCGATTGAAGGCATGGAATATCCGATGCTCACGTTCTGTCCGAAATCCGGAACGCGTGAAGACCAACAGTGGGTCATTGCCCACGAATTCGGCCACCAGTGGTTTCCGATGATTGTCGGTTCGAACGAACGGCTGTATCCGTGGATGGACGAAGGATTCAACACCTTCATCGATCTCGAAAACGCGTCGAAATATTTCACGGGCACGGCGTACGGCGATTCGATCCTTGTGCATCCCCTGCACCTCGCTGCCGAACATTCAAAGCCCGGCGACGAACAACCGTTGATCAACAAACCGACCGAAGTTCGTGATCTCTTTTGGGGCGGCTATCAAAAGCCCGCGTTGATGATGTCACTGCTGCGCAATGAAGTCATGGGTAAGGAGCGCTTCGACGCAGCGTTTCGCGAATACATTCGCACGTGGGCGTTCAAACATCCGACACCAACCGATTTCTTTCGCATGATGCGCGACGAATCCGGCATGGAACTGGATTGGTTCTGGCGCGGCTGGATTTTCACGACGTCACGTCTGGATCAATCGGTGGATTCGATTGGTGCGCGAACGGATGGCGGTTCGTACGTGCATCTCACAAATAGGGCGACGATGATTATGCCGGCCGAACTCAAACTCACGTACGCCGACGGCACATCGGAATCCATCAAGCTCCCTGTTGAAATGTGGAATCTCGGCGATCACTTCCGTTATCAGCCGCCAGCGAAAAAACGCGTGACTGCTGCCGAAGTGGATCCACGCGGTGCGTATCCGGATCTTGATCGCAGCAACAACGCCTGGCCGCGTAAACGGTGAACTTCATTCGCATTGATGTCACCAGTTGATCGGATTCAAGACGTGATCAACTGGTGAAAACTCGATCTATTGACTTTGCAGTGTACTAGTACGCATAGTACACCATGCTCCCGTTTGTGGTTGAGATCAAGACCGGCGAGTCCGCCTCCGCGCAGGTGGTGTATTCGGCCACTCGCGCCATTCTCTCCGGCGAACTGTCGGCGGGACAGGCGTTTCCGTCGGTGCGCGAGCTAAGCCTCGAACTCAAGATCAATCCCAACACCGCTCACAAAATTGTTGCGGAGCTGTTGCGTGAAGGGCTGCTCGAAGTACGTCCGGGTGTGGGCACAATTGTGGCCACGGTCAAGTCCGACCAAACGGACGAACAGTACGAAGCCGTTGAGGATCTGGTTGAAGGATTGATTGTCGAAGCACGCCGAGCGGGTATGGGGAAAGTTGAACTGCTTGGTATGGTTGGCGATCAGTGGAAGGCGCTGTTTGGAACGTCTACTTCCCGCAAAAACAAGCGAACCAATGACGATTGAATCGATGAGCAACGCGCCGATGTCGGCGCCGGTGAGCGTGCGTGACCTCTCGTTTCGGTACGGGAAACTCAGTGTGTTTGAGAACGTGTCGTTCGAAGTGCCGAGAGGCGCATTGTACGCGCTGCTTGGTCCGAATGGCGCGGGCAAAACCACGCTGATGCAGGTGCTGATCGGCATTCGGCGT
>JBDTTO010000973.1:0-1825 GCA_039930585.1 Gemmatimonadaceae bacterium | reverse complement strand
AATTCTGATGCACGCGACATCCCGCTGTCTCGCTCTGACTTTCGCTGTCACTGTAGCATCTTTGGCCGCGCCCGTTCGTGCCGGTGCGCAGGTGCCAGGATTATCTGGCACGCTGATCGTTACCAACAAGACGCCAGCGACTGCGACAATTATCGACGTTGCCTCCGGACGTATTCGCGCAACATTGCCAACCGGGCAGGGGCCGCACGAAGTCGTCATGTCGCGCGACGGTGGAACTGCGGTGGTCACTGATTACGGTTCGCAAACGGGCGGCAGCACACTCACTGTGATTGACGTAGTGCGTGCAGGCGTGGCGCGTACGATTTCACTTGGTGTTTATCGTCGCCCGCATGGCATTGTGTTTCTGCCGGGCGATTCTCTGGTCGCCGTGACGTCCGAGGCGAATAAACATTTGCTGATCGTGCGCATTGCGACGGGCGAGATTGTGAAAGCCATTCCCACCGAGCAAAACGGTTCGCACATGGTTGGTGTCACGCGTGACGGTGCGCGCGGATGGACCGGTAACATTGGCAGCAACAGCGTTTCGGAAATTGATCTCGTGCGTGGCACGTCGTTGCGCACAATTGCGGTTCCGGGGCAACCCGAGGCGATCAACGTTACGCCCGATGGTAAAGAGGTGTGGGTTGGCAGCAATGCCACCGGAAAGATCAGCGTGATTGATGCCGCAACCGGAACAGTGTCGACTGCTGCCGAAGGATTTGGCTGGCCTTACCGCGTCTCGTTTTCGCCCGACAATGCGCTGGTGTTGATGCCGGATTTGAAGAACGAAGAGTTGCGATTCATCGAGCGCAGTTCACGCAAGGAATTGCATCGCATCGCATTCAAGGACGCCGGCCCCCAGGGCATTGTGTTCACACCCGACGGAAAACACGCATTGATGTCGCTGAGCAAGACGGGACGGGTCGCGATCATCGACGTAAAAGAGAAGAAAGAGGTTGGGCATTTAATGGCCGGTGAGACGCCGGATGGCGTGGCGTATTCGACCAAAGTGATGGAGATGAAGTGAACGACTCGCTTGTGATCCGACCTGCAACCATCTGGTTCATTCGGCCGCGGCCTTGGCGCAGCAATGTGTGAACATTCACTCAACGAAGCCCGCGCCGCCGGATACTCGGCAATGCAATTCAACGCCGTCGTAAGCACGAATACGCGCGCCGTAGCGCTGTGGCAGCGTATGGGATTTCACATTGTCGGAACCGTTCCCAAGGCGTTCAACCATCGCGCACTTGGGTTCGTGGACATATACGTGATGCACCGGTTTTTGTAGACGACGTACGGTTCGTCACTGGTTCGTCATGCGGTTCGTCACACCGCACTTCACAATGACCAATCCATTTTCGGGGGAGCCGTGTCGAATTATGACACCTCAACCGTTCCCCGATGCATCCGATCATTCTTTCGTGCGCCATCATGTGCGCACCCTCGCCCGCGACCGCTGTCAGTGATGCGCAAGGCGTCTCGATAACCCTCGCGCACAATTCACCAACTGAAACGCAAACGAAAGCACAAATTATTCGTTTGATGGGTCAGCACAACGTGAATCGATGGTTGTACACAAGAAACATTGTCATTGACGACAACGCAATTCCACACAGTCATCCAATACTCACGCTGCATACGCGTCACCTGAAAGATGACGATCTGTTGCTCGCGACACTGTTGCACGAGGAGCTGCATTGGTATCTCACGCAGAATCCCGTGGCCGTCGATTCCGCGATATCAGACTTGAAGAAGCTGTTCCCGAACATTCCCGTTGGTTATCCAGCCGGCAGTGCAGACGAAATGGGAAACTACGTGCACCTGA
>JBDTTO010000972.1:0-1830 GCA_039930585.1 Gemmatimonadaceae bacterium | reverse complement strand
GTCGAACTTCGCCATGACCGCGCGGCTGCCGCTGACGAACTCATCGGCGATCCATCATCTCGCGAAAAACATTCTGCTGCGAACGACTCGGCTGTAACCATTGCTACAAGGAGCGCGGCATGAATACTCGGCAACCATCCACGATACGCGCGGCGATTTATGCGCGGGTGTCGTCGGAACAGCAAGCTCAAGAACAAACGATTGCCAGCCAGGTGGCTGCCTTGCGGCAACGCGTGGCCAAAGATGGTTTTCAATTGCCGGCTGAACTTTGCTTTCTCGATGACGGCGTGAGCGGTTCCACGCTGACGCGGCCGGCGCTGGAACGTCTGCGCGATATGGCTTATGCAGGCGGCTTTCAGAAACTGTACGTGCAGTCGCCGGATCGCCTCGCGCGGCGTTACGCATATCAGGTGTTGTTGGTGGACGAACTCGTCAAGCACGGCATTGAGATCACGTTTCTGACTCGCGCGATCGGCGTCAGTCCGGAAGAAGACTTGCTGTTGCAAATGCAAGGCATGTTCGCCGAGTACGAGCGGGCCAAGATCATGGAACGGAGCCGCCGCGGCAAACGACATGGCGCCACGCGCGGCAGCGTGAATGTTCTCTCCGGAGCGCCGTATGGCTATCGCTACATTTGCAAACGCGAGGGCCAAGGTCGGGCCGCTTATGAAATTCATGAAGAGCAAGCGGCGGTGGTGCGGCAGATATTTGAATGGGTGGGACGCGATCGTTTGTCGATTGGCGAAGTGAGTCGGCGACTCCAAGCAAAAGGCATTGTGAGCGCGAAAGGCAAGGCCTGGTGGGATCGCACGAGCGTGTGGGCAATCTTGAAAAACCCCGCATATTCAGGCTCGGCAGCGTTTGGCAAGACGCGCGTGGGAGTGCGTCGCGAGTCACTGCGCAAGCCGCGCGGCCAAGCGAAAGTTCCGCGTCGCACAGGTTCCAGTTACGATACCAAGCCGACGGAACAAATCGCCATCGCGGTGCCAGCCATCGTCACAGCGGAATTGTTCGCCAGCGTGCAAGACCAACTCACGAACAACCGCCAACGTGGTCGCGAGAGTAAACGGGGCGCGAAGTATTTGTTGCAGGGACTACTGGAATGCCAAGGTTGTGGTTATGCGTTTTATGGCAAACCCGTGAGTCGCTCCAGCGCGAAGGGAAAGGTTCAGTACGCGTATTATCGATGCGTGGGAACCGATGCTTATCGCTTCGGTGGCAAGAGAGTGTGCCAGAATCATCAAGTGCGCACCGACAAGCTCGAACAAGCCGTGTGGAACGATGCCTGTGAGTTGCTGCGAAATCCGCAACTGCTGCGTAGGGAATACGAACGCCGCTTGGCAGCGCCTGAATCATCGGCCAATGAACAATCGTTGAAAAAACAACTTGCTGCTGCTCAGCGTGCCGTGAATCGCTTGATCGACATTCATGCCGATGGCCTGATCGAGCGCCGAGAACTTGAACCGCGTTTGGCTCAGGCTCGCAAGCGCCACGCTGAATTGGACTCGCAATTGGAATTGCTGCGATCACAAAGTCGCGAACAAACCACCTTGCGTGAAGCGTTGGCATGTGTCCACAAATTCAGTGCAGCGGTAAACACGAATCTCGATCAAGCAGATTGGTCCACACGCCGCGAGATCCTGCGCACGCTGATCGACCGCGTCGTGATCGAACCCGAACAGATTCGCGTTGTGTATCGCATCAATTTCCCCCTTTTTGTGAAGAGAGCTAGCAACGCAGGCGAAGGAAATGTTTTGCACTTTTGTTGGAGGAGCGACCACCGCTCCTTGTGGCGATCCCACCGTCGTCTTCGACCACTGGCCATCTTCA
>JBDTTO010000971.1:0-1836 GCA_039930585.1 Gemmatimonadaceae bacterium | reverse complement strand
GACTCTTAATCAGTAGGTTCTAGGTTCGAGTCCTAGAGGGCGCACTTATAAGTAGTTGTTTTACAAAGATTTACGGAAAGGCCCAGTCTTCGGACTGGGCCTTTTTTGTTACTGTGAGCTTTACCCTGGCTCCGACGCAGCGTCGCCACGCTCCTCCGTGTTCATCGTGCCTCCGCGTGAAAAATCCCGAAGCGCGCGGATCTCCAGGTCGCCATCTGCTGTTGTACAAACTCAACAGTAAAGCATTGCCCCCACACATTCTGGCGGATTTCGGTCGCTCCCAAAAGGCAACAATTCAGTCGCCGGATCGCGCTTCTCCTCTCAAAACGAATCAAAATCCGAACGCAGGCCCCAGCTTCGGCGAACTCGGCCATTCGGCGCGTGAATTGCCTTACTCAAGGGCGAGAACGATCCCGCTTGACCAATCCCTCCTTTTCGCCGCGATCATGAAACGCTCCTCCTACGCCAGCCTCGCCTTCGCCGCCTCACTCGTCCTTGCATCAGTGGGCACGGCCCAGACCACGTTTCATTTCGAAGGCATCAAGAATTCCAGCGTGAATCTCGCCGGCTATGGTATCGGCGCCTACCAGGCCAGCACTGCACCGTACACGTCAAAGTTTGACATCTATTGCATCGATTTTGACAATCACGCGCACAGCGTCTGGACTGGACGGGTGCTGACGTTCGCGCAGGCCACGTCGGCACAGTACATCGGCGGCGTAACCCGCGCACTCGGCGGTACGCCATCGTGGGATATCAAAAACCTGCAGGCCGCCGCGTACTTGTCGCAGCAATTCACTGACGCCAATCGCATCGGTGGCGTATGGGACGACATCCACGGCGCGATCTGGTCGATGTTTTCCACCAATTCGGTCACCCATGCCGGCGCATGGTCCACGTACCAGACGAACGCATTGAACTTTGCCGGTTCACACGCAAATGATTTCAACGACTACGTCATCATCGTAGACAACAATGCCTTCGATGATAATTACCGTGGCGCACTTAATCAGACGTTTATCAGCAACGATCCGGACAACACGATTCACACAGTCACGCCCGAACCAGGAACATGGGCGCTGATGTCCGCAGGCTTGCTGGCCGTTGCGGTTGCGCGTCGTCGTCGTCGCGTGGCCTAAGCTCGAGAGGTGCGAGTCCGGGAGCTCGCACGGTAGGATCCTGCTTCGAAACAGGATACAACGAAGGCCCAGTCTCCCGACTGGGCCTTCGTTGTATTGAAAAATAGGCGCGAAGTGATCGCAAGCACTTCTGCAGCATACACCTCGTCAATTACTACGTGCGTTCTTTCACGGAGCTCTTCGTTCCGTCGCTGCCACATTCCGGCGCACATTAATGCACACGCGACGATCAAGCGCTAACCATTGCGAATGTCGCGTTCTCCTTGCATGCCGCGAGAACAATTCGCGCAACAATGTCTGTTCGACAAAACATCGATGGACACGCATATCAATACGCAGTTTCACGTTCTGTTCAACGCAGAAAGATTCATCACGCGCGATCGCGACGCCTCACGAAGATATGCGTGCGCACGATGTGTTGTACCAGCAGGTACTTGGCGTTTGTTACACGCACATCACTGCTCAATACCTTGTTTGCAATTTCGTTGCGGTAACGAGTTTCGATGTGCATGCGCGCGTTCGCGATTGCACTGCCGAGGAAGCGTGATGCGTACGGGCGTTCGCATATCGGTTCGTCAAGCCACTTCATCGCACACGACTTGCAATCGAAAACGTTTTCGGCGGAATTTGCGCGAGCGATGCCATCCTTGCCTGCCGCCTGAACCAAGGGTGTGCGGGCGATGAGACCGGCCCGCAG
>JBDTTO010000970.1:0-1837 GCA_039930585.1 Gemmatimonadaceae bacterium | reverse complement strand
TGGAGTGGTTACTCAATACGCGGCGCACGATGGTGCAAACGACAGGGGATCATCCGGAGGTCGCGCAATCCGTGCATCAATTCGGGCTGCCCGATATCACTGGATTCCAGCTGTCGATTGTCGCAAGCCGGGAACGGCTGAGTGAGGCGATCCTGGACACCTTGCGGCGCTTCGAGCCTCGGCTAACGAATGTCGCGGTCAAGCTCAACGACATGCGGGAAGGTCAGTTGCCAAAAGTACGTTTCTCAATCAGTGCCACGTTACTCATGGATCCGAGTCCGGAGCAGATCATGTTCGACACCGTGTTGCAGGTGGCCAGCGGTGTGTACGAGGTTGGTGACCAAAGCTGATGCAAGACGACTTGTTGCTGTATTACGAACGCGAGCTTACGTATCTGCGCAAGTTGGGTGCGGAGTTCGCACAGCGTTATCCGAAAGTTGCGTCACGCCTGCAACTTGAAGCCAACAAAACGGAAGACCCGCACGTCGAGCGATTGCTTGAGGGGTTTGCGTTTCTCGCCGCTCGTGTGCACCGCCGACTGGACGACGACTTTCCGGAAATTTCGGAAAGTCTGTTGGAGATGTTGCATCCGCAATTGGTGCGACCCGTGCCTTCGATGTGTATTATCGACATGCCGCTCGGGCCGGCGCAGGGCCGCTTGCCGGGCGGTTTTCGCGTCAAGCGTGGAAGCATTCTGCAATCGCGCCCCGTCCAGGGCGTGCCGTGCAGTTTTCGCACGTCGTATGACACCACGCTGTGGCCCCTCACCATCGCATCGGCGGAATGGATGACCCCCGATCGCGCAGTGTCGAACGTGCGCATTCGCGACGCGGTAGGGGCCATCCGATTGGACGTACGCGCGTTTGAAGGAATGAAATTGTGCGACCTGAAGATTGATTCGTTGCGCCTGCACATTGGCGGCGACGCAAGCGTTGTCGACACGCTGTACGAGTTGCTGGTGAACAACATCGCGCAGGTGGTAGTGCGCAATCCCGAACGACCATCACAGGCACCCGTGTTGCTGGGGACGCGCTGTGTTACGCCGTTGGGATTCAGTCAGGACGAACTGATGCTGCCGTATCCGACGCGCGCGTTTGTGGGCTTCAGTCTGCTCATGGAGCTGTTCACGTTTCCGGAAAAATTCCATTTCGTGGAACTGTCGGGGTTTGGGGATGCGTTGCGCTCGCTGGGCGCCGTTGACCGGGTCGAACTCACCTTCGTGATTTCGCCGTTCGAGCGTGCCGATCGACGCCAGGCGCTGGAACTTGGGCTCTCGTCGAAAACGTTTCGAACATCGGCGGTACCGGCGGTCAATCTTTTCGAAGAGACTGCCGAACCCATTCTGATGACGGAACGCACGTTCGAGCACATGATCGTGGCCGATGCCCGACGCCGACTGGAAGTGGAAGTGTGGTCGGTGGACAACGTGAAACTGGTCGAGGACGGTACGACTACGGTACGCGAGATCGCGCCGCTGTATTCCTACCGACACGGCGCCAACGCGACCGACAACAAATTGTTCTGGCGGACAGTGCGACGTGCGTCGGGGTGGCGAACTGATTACGGCACCGATTTGCACCTGTCGTTCATGGATCTGACGGGTGCCATTCGTGAGCCCGATGTTGATGTGGTCTCGCTGCACGTGACCTGTTTCAACGGCGACTTGCCAAGCCGCTTGCCATTTGGCGTTGATGAACGCGGCGATTTTGAGTTGCTCAGTGGCGGACCCATTCCGCACATTTCGTGTGTGGTGAATCCGACGCGGTCTATTCAACCCGCCTTAGGCAGTCCTTTGTTGTGGCGCATGATTTCATCGCTGTCGCTGAACCACCTGTCG
>JBDTTO010000969.1:0-1839 GCA_039930585.1 Gemmatimonadaceae bacterium | reverse complement strand
CTTCAAACACGTTCTTGTTGGAATAGCTGTACGCGACATCCAATTGCAGGCGGTCGGTGGCCAGGTAATCAACCGCGAGGTCGAGTCCGGACACCCAGATTTCCTTCGCGACGGTTTTGTACACAGCATAGATCTCTGTCGCGCTGGCAGTTGGGCTGTCGAACGTGACAACCCCAAGCGGAGCCGGAGCGAGACTCGTGGTGAGTCCAGTTGCAACCGCTGGAGCCAGCTGACCAGCGAATGCAGTTGCGTCGGCAACCGAGAAGCCGCTGGCGACAAGCGCTGGAACGATATAACTGCCCAAGGTCCCGCCGATGTACTGACCGAGTCCCGTCGGATTTCCAAAGAAGACGTTTGGTGTGCTGAGCGCGGCCGACGTTCCGACGTCGCCACGGCTTTGACGCCAGCCGGAAATGTCGTAACGGAATTTGTCGTTGATAATGCCCTTGTAGCCAATTTCGTACGTGTTGTTGTACGATGCCGTTAACGGCGCGATTGGCTGTAATGCAGCGGCCGTCAGCGGGACTGTTGGCGCGTTGATGAGCGAGACACGAGTGGAGACTTGCGCATCAGTCGGGCGCGCCGCAACGAGGCTGCCGATCATGCCACTGGCCAACTGCGGACCGAGGACCGCTGCTTGAGCTGCGGCGGTGGCGGCAGGCACACCCTTCGCAATCAAAGCCTGTGTGATCGCCCCGATGACGTTTGGCGTAATGCCGGCCGTCAACGCCGCGGAATTGCCTTGCACCAATCCTGGAAAAGCTGAAGCCGCAGTGGCTGGTACATACGCGCCGCCGTTTACAAAACGCGACTTCATGCAGTAGTCGCTGATGGACGATCCCGCGCAGCCTTGACGGAAGTGGAAGCCTTCCTTCGGCGGATTGCCCAGCGCCTTCAGGTCAAATCCAGACCCACCAATGTTTGGCGACTGAATCAGATCAAGGAAGTACGAAAAATTCGCCGGTGTTGAGAACGCGCGATTGTACGTAACACGAAAGTTCTGCGTGGCTGTCGGCTTGAAAATCAGTGCAGCGCGCGGTGAGAAGAAGGCGCCGTCAATAACGTTGTTCTTGTCACCACGAGCGGCCAGCAGAATTTCGGTGCGCGACGTCGGCTTGGTGCTGGACTGCAGGTATGCGCCATACTCCGTGACGTTATCCCGATCCTCGTTTGATCCGTTGATCGTGTGGCCGGTTTGCGGGTTGGTCCAGATGTAATCCGCACCGTACGTGAACGACTGTTTGTCGCCGCCAAGGTTGAAGCCGTGTTGCAACTGTGCACCAAACACGCGGGACTTGTCGACAATGTCCGCGCCCGAACGCAACAGGTATGTGCCGTTGGTTGACGTCAGCGTGTCATTTCCTGCGTTGCTGTTGTTCAGGAACACCTGGCCAAACAAACGCTTGTAGCGCGCACGTTGCTGAAAGTTGAGGTACGTCCAGTTCAGTGCTTGCACGCTGCCGTTCGCGCCGGTCAGCTCAATGCCTTTGCCAAGCTTGGTCATGCCGACGGTCGAGATTAATTCGGCGTCCTCGGTGGGGCGAATGTCCATGCGTGCTTCGCCGCTCATGCGCTCGAGATCAAAGTTGCGCGTGTTTGCCAAACCGGCGCGACCCGACGGAACACCAACCGTCGGAAACGTCAGGCGTTCGGCTTTGTCATCGTACTCCCAGTCCTTTCCGCGCATGTACTCGCCGGAAAGTTTGTAGCCGAATTTCGTGCCGACCACACCTGCGTGACGCAAACCCGTGCGAATTACGGAGCGCTCGCCACCGTCAAGACTGACAATCGTGCCCTGCGACGAAAACGGCGACTTCGTGATCACGTGCAACACACCGT
>JBDTTO010000968.1:0-1854 GCA_039930585.1 Gemmatimonadaceae bacterium | reverse complement strand
AGCGCCCGTTGCTCCAGAGCTGACAAAGACGTTGGCGGATATGACCGACGCATTGAACAAATACATCGCGAGTGCGGAATCAATTGTTGGCGAAGCGGCGAAGAGTACCACTGCCGCGCGCGATCAGTTTCCGGCATTCCTGGCTACGTTTCGTGAATTGGAGGGTCGGATGAGCAAGACCTCCGATCTGATCCAGCAGAATTCGCAGACAGCACACGATCTTGTGGCGGCGTGCGTTTCGGATGTCCGGAAACGCACGTTGCTGCTTGGCAGCATCGGTCTGTTGCTCGTTGTCGGCGTGTCGTTCCGGCTTAGCCGCACGATCACCCGCCCACTCAACGAAACGGTTACGGCCCTCAAGCTGGTGGCCGGCGGCGATTTGTCTGCACGTGTCACTGTCTATTCTGAAGACGAAATCGGACAGATGGGGGGCGCGCTCAATTCTGCGCTCGCATCACTCAGCAGCGCGATGTCGTCAATTGCTGAAAATGCGCAGACGCTCGCCAGTTCATCCGAAGAGCTGAGCGCAGTCAGTGTGCAGATGGGCACGAACGCGACGGATACTTCGACGCAGGCAAACGTGGTAAGCACTGCCGCCGACCAGGTTCGCACCAACGTGCAGACGGTCGCAACCGGCACTGAACAGATGACGAGCGCCATCAACGAAATCGCAAAGAACGCGAGTGAAGCGGCCAAGGTTGCTGCATCGGCTGTAAATGTTGCGGAAGTAACGAACTCCAGCGTTGGGAAGCTCGTTGTGTCCAGCGAAGAGATTGGCAACATCATCAGCGTCATCACGTCCATTGCACAGCAGACCAACTTGTTGGCGCTCAACGCGACTATCGAAGCCGCGCGCGCGGGTGAATCCGGCAAGGGTTTCGCCGTCGTTGCCAATGAAGTGAAAGAACTGGCCAAGGAAACAGCCAAGGCCACAGAAGATATCAGCAGCAAGATTGAAGCGATTCAGAGCGATACGCAGGACGCAGTGAATGCGATCAGTCAGATTGGCGCGATTATCGGGCAGATCAACGACGCACAGAACACAATCGCGAGCGCGGTCGAAGAACAGACTGCGACCACAAACGAAATGGCGCGCAACGTGGATGAAGCCTCAAAAGGCAGCACCGAAATCGCGCAGAATATCACGATTGTCGCGCAGGCGGCAGAAGGTACGAACTCTGGTGCCACGGACACACAAACGGCATCTGGTGAATTGGCGCGGATGGCTGCGGAGCTGCAGTCAGTCGTCTCACGCTTTCAGTTCGATGAGCTCAAGCTCGCGGCCTGATCGTCAGCAGTAACTCCTTGTTCACCCGTGGGCCGTGCGTGCAAACGCGCGGCTTTACGCTAAAAATTCATACGACTGCATCTGCAGCGTACCAATCAGAGCAAACCGATGACAAGTATTGATAGTGCGATGTCGCAGACCGTGACGACAATGTGGGAGTCTGTCCTCGGCACGGATATCCAGACCGTTGGAAACGAATTGACGGATGTGAATCGCGAACACAGCCTCGTCGGCTGCATTCACGTGACGGGGCCCGAGGGTGGTGTCGTGACGCTCGAATGTTCGGACGCGCTGGCGCGCACATCAGCGTCGGCCATGTTTCATATGTCGCTCGAAGACGTCCAGAGCGCCGATGCCGAAGACTCGCTGGGCGAACTGACCAACATCATTGGCGGCAACTTCAAAGCGATGTTGAGCGATGGACACCAGCTGTCATTGCCAACCGTCGTCGAAGGCAAGGATTTCCGTACACGTTTCATCGGAACACGCCTGGCGTCGCGCGTTGGGTTCCTCTGCAGTGGCGAGCCGCTCGTTGCGTCATTCTTCCGCGAGGGCGCGAGGGCGAC
>JBDTTO010000967.1:0-1859 GCA_039930585.1 Gemmatimonadaceae bacterium | reverse complement strand
TGCGACGTATTCGCGCAGCTTTCTCGAACGTGCGCGACTGTACGAGAAGTTGAGTGAGCCGGACAAAGCTGTCACTGCATACCAGGAATTCATCAAGCGATGGGGCAACGCCGACGCGCCTCTGCAGCCACTGGTTGCCGAAGCGCGTCAGTCCGTCATGCGACTCAAGGATAAGTCGCCAGCTGTCCCGGTTGGACCGAAACCTGGTCGCGGCTAGCATCGCTGGATGATGACAACGCCGGTGCCAGCATCTTGTACAACACCGGCGTAACCAGGCGTGCAATCAGCGTGCTTGAAATGAGTCCACCAATGATCACCCACGCCAGCGGCGAATAGAGCCCTGAGCCCTGCAACGCGAGTGGCAGCAGGCCACCAATCGCCGTAAATGTTGTCAGCACGATTGGCACAAAACGAATTGCACCAGCCTTCTCAATCGCTTCATCAAGCGACAAGCCTTCCGCTCGCAATTGATCGGTGAAATCAACGAGCAGAATACTCGTTTTGATTTCAATACCGATCAGTGCCACGAAGCCAATCATCGCGGTGAACGACAACGTGTAGCCCGTTGCCAGAAGTGCAACCATACCACCCACCAGCCCGAGTGGAATTACGGACGCGACGACCAACGTTGTGCGAAAGTTGCGGAACTCAAGTACGAGAATTGCCATGATCGCAAAGACAGCAACGATGATTGCGCTGCCAATGCCGCCAAAGCTCTCTTGCCGGCTTTCGATTTCACCAGCGGCGACGAGACTATAGCCAACAGGAAACTTCATCGAATCGAGTCGCGCTAAAACATCTGTGGTGACAGCGTTCGTGTTGAAGCCCGAGCGCACGTACGATGTTACCGTCACAGCACGCTGCCGATCGAAATGGTCGATGATTGTGGGAGTCGCCGAGAATTTCGTGTGCGATACTTGTGACAGCGGTACCATCGCGCCGCTTTGCGCGCCAACCTGAATGCGATCAAGCGCCTCGGCTGTTGGAAGGCCTTTGTGTTCGATACGCACAACCAGCGGATGCTCGTCTCCCTTTGTATCGCGAATTTTGGCGATTTCAAGACCGGCCAGGCCAACGCGCAATGTGCGTTCAACTTCCGCGTTGGAAACACCAAGCAGTCCCGCTTTACCGCGATCAATTTCAACGCGCAATTCCGTGCGCTGCAAACGAACTGGATTGTTCACGTATTGCGTACCGGTCGTTGCGTGCAGCACGCGTTCAACCTGGCTTGCCAACTGCTGCAGCGTATCAAGCGCGGGTCCTTCAAGACGAAGCGCAATGGGCGCATCAACCGGCGGGCCATTCTCGAATTCTTTCAATTCGATTCGCGCGCCAGGATATTGAGCGAGCTGCGCGCGCAGCCCGTCCAGCATCACCGGCGTTTTTGTGTTGTCGTACGAATTGAGCAACACAAGCAGTTGCGCGCGATTTACCGCCTCGGCACGCTGGAACACGTTATAGTAAACCGTGGGATTGTCTTTGCCCACATTCGCGAAGATGCTCTTCACATCGGGGCTGGCTGCAATCACGCGTTCAGTAAATTTCGTGGCGCGATCGGTTTCCTCGAGCGACGATCCATCAGGAGTTTCGATCTCAACGTGAAACTGCGGCGTGCCGGCTTTTGGAAAGAGTGAGAATCCAACGGCCGGCACCAACGCGACTGCAGTCACAACCAGGGCTCCCGCGATTGCGAGTGTGCGGCGTGGTGCCGCAAGCGCGCGGTGCAACAGCGGCGCATACGTGAGATGAATGACGCGATCCAGCAATTGCAGGAATCGATTGCCTTTCGCTGATTCTTCGCGGGGCAGAATGAGACTTGCGAGCCACGGCACAATCGTGATGGACACCAACAAGGATGC
>JBDTTO010000966.1:0-1861 GCA_039930585.1 Gemmatimonadaceae bacterium | reverse complement strand
TACGAGGTCGACCAGGAAATAGGCCGCGGGGGAATGGGCATTGTGTATCGCGCCAAAGACAAACGCCTCAAGCGTTGGGTCGCGATCAAACTGCTCCCCCCCGAACTGTCGTTCCGGCGCGACGTACGCGATCGCTTCCTGCGCGAGGCCGAAACCGCGGCGCAACTCAGCCACCCGAACATCGTCCCGATTTATTCGGTCGATGAAGTCGAGAAACTCGTCTTCTTCGTGATGGCATGCGTTGACGGCGACAACCTGGGTACGCGTCTCAAAAACCGCGGGCCAATGCCCGTGGCCGATGTACGTCGCGTGCTGACCGAAGTGGCCGACGCACTCTCGTACGCCCATTCACGCGGCGTCATCCATCGCGACATCAAGCCCGACAACATCCTCATGGATGGTGTGGACGGTCGCGCGCTCGTCACCGACTTTGGCATTGCCCGGGCGGCCGGCGGAGACGGTGACGCCGCACGTCTGACTGCGACCGGTGTCGCCATCGGAACACCCGCCTACATGTCGCCCGAACAGGCGTCCGGCGATCGCGATGTGGACGGACGAAGCGACTTGTACTCGCTGGGAATTGTTGCGTACCAGATGCTGGTTGGTGAACCGCCGTTCATCGGCACCACAACACCAGTGCTGCTCGTAAAACATCTGGCCGAAGCACCGGTACCGGTTGACCAGCGTCGCGCCGACATTCCGCCCGACATGACGCAGACGGTGATGCGTCTGCTGCAGAAGTCGCCCGATCATCGTTTTCAAAATGCGGCCGAATTGGTGCAGGCACTCAAAACGGGAAATCTTCCCGCAGCGCCTGCCGGCACTCCAGCGCCATCTGCAAACCCGGGGCGCAATTCATGGAGTCCACTACCATTGTCCGGTGGGCCAACGGGCTCAGCGTCGCCGTTTGCGTCACCGACATTTGGTTCTTCGAATTTCGCAACGCCGCAATCACCAATGACCGGCGGAGTTAATCCGTTCACCAGCAGCGGACGTGGCTCAGTCGCACGCTCGGCCGACGAAACGGGTGAGTACATCCCAACCTCTGCGGACTGGGCGCGATTCGAGGATACGCAGGTGGTCGCCTTTCGCAAAAAGTTGCGATTCTACCTTGCCGCCAACGTCGCAATTCTTGGCCTGTCGATTGTTGGCGACAAAGATCTTCTGGGCATTACCAGTCTCTGGTCGATCTACATCGCGTTCAAGTATGCGAAGCTCTGGTCAAACGATCGCGATTGGCGCGATGTGTTGTACCAACCGCAGCACCGCATGTTTGGCGAAGTGTTGTCACACCTTGGCGACAGTTTCATGGCGACGTTCAGCCGCAAGCATCGCGAAGAATTGCGCGCCCAAGGAAAACTCGGCAACAAGATGGGCGTCTCGCTCTCCAGCAAACATCGTTCGAGGTTTGGAGAGGCAGCATCAGCAGGCGCTGTTGGCAGTGGAAAGGCAGGTGCACAAGGCGCGCCAATCGCTGGTTCGTTTGCCGCGACGCCCGAAGTGCTCGGCGAATATGTGAACGTGGTGAACGCGGCGCGCAACGAACGTGACGAAGTCGCGCGTCAGTTGAGTTATCTGCCGCCTGCTGAACGTGCAAAATTTCCTGAGGTTGAAAAAACCGCCAACGCACTCGTTTCAAAAATTGAAGCGATCGCGATTTCAATGGCGCGTACGCAACGAGACTCGGGCGGTCGCGCTGCAGCGGAGATTGACGCAGAAATTCAGAAGCTCGAAGGCGAAGCGAATCCATTTGACACGGATCGCAGTGAAACGCGTGTGCGCAGACTGGCACAGTTACGACGCGAACGACGCGTTGTGATGGATGCCGGTCGCAACCGCCAGGAAAATATGGCGCGACTGG
>JBDTTO010000965.1:0-1862 GCA_039930585.1 Gemmatimonadaceae bacterium | reverse complement strand
TCTTCACCACGAGACAAGCGATCAAGCCATTCGCGGTACGCGTGCGTGACGGTCGCAACGTATTCAGGTTTCTTTTTGCGGCCCTCAACCTTGAGACATCCAATACCAGCGTCGGCCAACTGCTCGAGGTAATCGTGCGCCGCGAGATCTTTCGCCGAAATCAGAAACCCTTCGTCGAGAATGGCGCCGTCGGCCTCATCACGCAACGTGTAATCCTTGCGACACGACTGCGCGCACGAACCACGATTAGCCGAGCGTTCGGAAATCATTCCGGACATGAGGCACTGTCCCGAATACGAAATGCACAGCGCGCCATGCACGAATGATTCGAGTCCAAGTTCCGGAACGGCGGCACGAATGCTGTGAATGTCCGTGATGGTATTTTCGCGCGCGAGCACCACGCGTTCAACGCCAAGTTGTTGCATGACGAGCGCACCGCTTCCGTCGTGCACTGTCATCTGCGTAGAACCATGAATTTCGAGATCCGGATACACTTCGCGAATCAATCGAACAGCTCCAAGATCCTGCACGATGGCCGCGTCAATTCCGCAGTCAATACAATCGCCCAGGTACTTGAGCGCATCCGCCATCTCGGCAGTCTTGATCAACACGTTAAACGTGAGATACACGCGCGTGCCGCCCGCATGAGCGACTGCGCAGGCCTGACGCAATTCGTCCAGAGAGAGCTGCGCGCCTTCGTCGCGGGCATTGAACTGCGAGGCGCCCAGGTAAACGGCATTGGCGCCATTGGCGACGGCAGCCCGTACGGCGTCGAGGGAGCCGGCGGGCGCGAGCAGTTCGGGAACGACGCGGGTGCCCGGGGCGGTTTTGTCGGAAGTATTACGGACCATTCGCACAATCTAACCGTTCCGAGGGGCGAATCCCTTTATTGAGCCTTCTTTGGGTCGAAAAACCGCAGCAGGAACGCGACTGCAAGCATGCCAATCGCGATCCAGCGCATGTAGGACACGTCGTTGCGAATTCCGTAGCCAAACACGAGCATCGCCATGATCACCATGGCGAGCTTCGCGCGAGTCAGGTTGGAAAACTGAATCTTACTTGCTCCATGGTGGCACGACTTTGTTGCTGCGCGCGTAGGCAATGAGCTGGCCCAAGTGCTCATGCATGTGGGTTACAGTGCCAATCCATGCCGCCTGGCGTGACATCTTCGTGCCGAAAAAGTCGATTTCTCCGCTCATGATCGCTCCGGAATCGGCAGCCATGGCTTTTCTGATGTGCGCGAATGACGCCTGAACTTCCGCTACCACAGAGTCCTTCTTGATGGCCTGCTTTTCGTAGTCGCCCGCAGTCTTGAAATCCCCTGCGACAATCTTCGTTTCGGCTGGAATGGCAGCGCCAAACATTGCGGGCAGCAGATAGTTCTCGCTGGCCATGTGCAGAAACACTTCCTGCGTCGAACGAACGCCGGCCATGGGCCGATAGGTGTATGCCGCGTCCGGCATCGCTTTGGCCAAATCGACGAATTTCTGCTCAATTCCGGCGACGTCTTTTGCAAGATCGTTTACCACGTTCGGACTGGCGACAGCCGCGGGCGTTGTGGTCGTCGCAGCCGCGGGCGGCACCGTCGAATCAGAATTTTGTGCGCACGCGCTCAGCACCAATGTGCCGGCCACGGTCGCATAGGCGTATCGCGCCATCGACAGACGTTTCATCATTTGCATCGATCAGATCTCCCTTGAAGAAAAGAACGCAGCAACGTGAACGCAGCCGACGGCGCCAGGATCACGATGCGGCAGTCAAGCCAGCCGCTTGTGCTTCATTGTCCGGAACTTCGAGCACCAACCGCAAGAGCGCAGTGGAATACACCTTGCCCTGCGCATCGGTTTTGAGCGACAACGTGC
>JBDTTO010000964.1:0-1868 GCA_039930585.1 Gemmatimonadaceae bacterium | reverse complement strand
TGCGCCAAAGTGTTCGCTGATCGCGGCACGGATTGCGATGGATGATGGCAGCGGAAGTTGGGTCTTTGACGACTACGCAACCGCCGACGCCATCGACTGGTGCTGGAGAAATGATGCGGCGGTGCTCTCGAATTCATGGGGTGGGGGTGCGCCCAGTGACGCTATCAGCCGCGCGTTCGGTCGAGCGCGTACGCAAGGACGCGGCGGCAAAGGTGCCGTTGTCTGCATCGCGGCCGGTAACGATCAAATTCCAATTGATTATCCCGGTCAGTTGACCGGTTACGTCACGGTTGGAGCATCCAATCAGAAAGACGAACGCAAAACGCGCACTTCATCCGACGGTGAAAACTGGTGGGGCAGCAATTACGGACCCACCCTGTGGATGTTGGCGCCCGGTGTCTCCATTCACACCACGGACATCGCGGGGCCAAGTGGTTATGAGCCCGGCAACTTCACCGCCACATTCAACGGCACGTCATCTGCCACTCCACATGTCGCGGGCGCAGCAGCACTGATGCTGAGTGCGAATCCCAATTTGAGTGCCAGTGCGGTTCGTGAGCTGCTGTCCAGAACGGCGAAGATGCTCAAAGGCCAGAAAGGGTGGACCCGCGAACTCGGGTATGGTCGACTGGATGTTGGCGCAGCCGTTGCTGCCGCGAAGAAACATCCATAAGCTCTATGGATGAAGCGGTACTTCTATGCGGGTGGCGAAAAACATGAATTGGATGCAGCCGATGATCGGCTGGCGGTCGACCACGTCCGAGCCAGGAACGCGGGCTTAAGTGAACTCGTCGATGACACGTCGCCAATCTCGAAACTGCCTGGCGGAATAACGCTCGTCGATCGCGCGGCGTTCAGCAGTACAGTGTACAATCAGCTGGAAGCGGCAGGTGTTGTGCAACCAGTGTACCGCTCCGGAAGCGCATTTGTCGTGTTGCGACCCGAAGTTCGAGTTGAACTCGACCCCGGCCAGCAGGATGCAGCACTCGAGGCAGTGAAAGCCTCGAGTGTTGCCTCACACGTCACCGGAAGTTCGGTCGAACGAATTTCGTTGCAACCGAAATCAGGTAGCGCAGAAGATGCATTGGACCTCGCGAATTTTATTTACGAAAATGCGCGCCCCGCCGCGTCATCGGTGCGGATGTTGCAGGTGGTCGCCAAACCCAAAAGTGAAGATCGGCGTTGATGTTGCTCACATCGGTGGAAGATGCTCTTCACCGTGAAGCCGCCCAGATCAATGTCTTTGTCCGTTGGATTCACGAGTTCGACAAAGCCGCCGGGAATATTTCCGTTCGCATACACTGCGTTGAGTCCCAACGCTGACCGTCCGCGACGCGAAACCTCGAAGAGGGCCATCCGGCAGGCACTGGCGGCGGGCGAACGCCGGGCCGACGTCCCACCCGATGTCGCAGTGGATTTGTTGTTCGGCCCGATGTTCTACCGCCTGTTCGTGCAGCACGCGCCACTGAACGAGGCGTTCATCACGCAGCTGTTGCACTTCACGCTCGAAGGCCTGCGTGTCAGACCGGCGTGAATCCCGTAATGGGATCGATCACGCGCGCCACAAGACTGATTTTCGTGCACGGGAGTCCGGCGGCTTTCGCGTGATCGCGAATGTGTTGTTCACTATCGGCGAAGTATTCGCAGTAGATGCGGTCAGCAGTGACGAAACTGCGCACCCACTGCACCGATCCACGCAATTCCTTGAGTGCGGCGTTGGATGTTTGCGACGCGCCCTGAATCTGCGACGGCGTCAAATCTCCGGCGCCGGCAAGTTCACGTTCAATGACGTAACGGTTCATGAAGGTTATCCGAAAAGGGTTTGTTGAAAAAGTGTGATGTAGCACACCGGGGAACTGTCGCGATCA
>JBDTTO010000963.1:0-1868 GCA_039930585.1 Gemmatimonadaceae bacterium | reverse complement strand
CGCCGGCAGTTGCACCGAGCAACAGATACGACAGCAGGCGGCCAAGGTTATACCAGGCATGCGAACGCAACTGCACCGGCTTTGCTGGTCCACCGGCGTAGAAACACACAAACGGTCCGCACATTCCCGCGCAGTGTATGCTTCCAAGCATACTCGCGGTCAGGATGCCGACAGCTGTCGCAATCATCGGTTCGGCGGCACGGTCGGAGCAACTTTGATGAAACCATCGGGCACGACAATACGGTCGGTTGCAAAAAAGGTCGTGGTCTCGGTTGTCGGTTCGCGACGTGTCGCGTTGATACGTACTTCCCACTCACCCGCGTGCCCGACGCCGATTGGTGCGCTGTATACACCCGGACTGGTTTCTGGCAGACGCAGGTGCTGAATTTCGTTGGCGCGCGCGTTGAAAAGCGCGTCGACGTTGACGGTCAGCCCCGTTACCGGTTGATGCGCCTTGTCAACAATTGAAACTGTCAATCGTGTTGTAGTTGCGCTGGAATCGAAAGCAATATTCGATACAGTAGTCCAGCCGAGTGTCGCGCTTTTCCGCTCGAGACTGATGGTGGAATCAAAGTTGACGGCCTTCTGGTAGTAGTCACTCTCGATTGCAAACGAGGGATCGCTATTCGCAATGCGCATGACTGCGAGATTGCCGATCACTGTGACGCCAAGTATGACGCTCACGCCAATTGGCCACGCGCTTCCGGGTTTCATGGCTTTGCGGGCGTTCGGGTTGGGCTAAGCAAACGAAACGATTCGTTGTCGGAGTAGCCCTCGTTGTCAGTCACGCGCAGTTGAATCATCCGCTGGCCGTTCTCAAAAGCAGTTCTGGGCAGCAAAACAAAGATGCTGGTTTCGCGCGTGGCGCCTGCTTCAATGCTCATCGGGTTTTCGGGCACGACAACGACGAAGTCACTCGCTGCAACCACCGGTGATCCAGCGTGTTCGACAACGATGCGATATTGCTCGGCCACACCACGACGATTCGTGATCTTCACGCGAATCTGATTGGAAATGCGTCCATCCGCTTCTTCGGTGAACGGGCCATCCAGTCCGCGCAATACGGTAATGTCGGCCGGTGCTTTGAGAATCATTGCGGCGGTCAGTCCGCCCAACAGGATGATCAGCACTGCCGGATAGAGAACCGTACGAAGGCGAAGCAGCTTGCGCGCCTTCCCGGCCAGCGCATCCTGCGATGAGTATCGAATCAATCCTTTCGGTTTGCCAACCTTTTCCATGATGCTGTCGCACGCATCAATGCACTGCGTGCAATGAACGCATTCCATCTGCAGGCCGTTCCGAATGTCGATTCCGGTTGGGCAGGTTTGCACGCACGCGCCACAGTCAATACAATCGCCGGCCAACGCGCTGCGATTTTTGGTGCCAAGTTCGCGCGGCTCACCACGGCTGTAGTCGTAACCGACAATGACGGATTGTGTGTCAATCAGTGCGGCTTGCCAGCGACCATACGGGCAGACAATGAGACACGTCTGCTCGCGAAAATAGGTGAAGTTGAACCACACGGCGCCCGTGAACAGCGTGACCAGCAGAAACGCGGTCGGGTGTTCCGCCGGCGAATGCGTCATCCAGCGATACAAGTCCGTAGTGCCAACGAAGAACGCCAGCATGGTGTGCGAAACAAACAGCGCGAGCAGAAAGAACGTGACGTATTTGGCTATGCGTCGTGGCGTCCACCACTTGTGTTGCGCATCGAGATTGCGCGCGCCGGAGTAGCCGTGATCGAACCATCGCCCGATGGGTCGAAATAGAAATTCCAGATACACGGTTTGCGGACATGCCCAACCACACCAGGCTCGGCCAAAGAACGCTGTGAGCAGAAAAATTCCGATCACGCCACTGGCCAGTAC
>JBDTTO010000962.1:0-1879 GCA_039930585.1 Gemmatimonadaceae bacterium | reverse complement strand
CGCAACCGCCGCTGCGCGACGTGCCACAAGCATTGCCGGCTGCGCATCGGCCCAGGCACCGTCACCACTTCCGCCGGCCACGTTGATCGACCGTGACAAATCCTGACGCAACAACGCATCACGCACGGCAATGCAAACATCTTTCGCAACATTGCGCTGCGCTTCGATGGTGTTTGCGCCCAGGTGCGGGGTGATCAACATGTTTGGTGCGTTGCGCAGCGGATGATCGGCCGGAGCCGGTTCTGATGTAAAGACATCAAGCACGGCGCCACGCAACTGTTCGCTTTCAAGCGCCGCGAGCAGCGCCACTTCTTCGATGATGCCACCGCGCGCCATGTTTACCACCACCGAACGCGAGGGCAACTTCGCCAGTTCGCGTTTGCCAATCATGCCTTTCGTTTCTTCGTTCAGCGGCACGTGCAGCGTCAGGATATTGGATTCGGCCAGCAATGCATCCAACGTGGTGGCACGGCGCACACGCAGCGACGCAAAGCGTTCGTCGGCGACATACGGATCGTACGCCACCACCGACATGCCGAACGCGTGCGCACGTGTTGCAATTTCACCACCAATGCGCCCGAGGCCGACAATGCCCAGCACCTTGCCTTTCATTTCGCGGCCCAGGAACTGCGAACGATCCCAACGCCCTTCCTGCATGCTGCGAGCGGCCTGCGGTAACTGACGCAACAGGCCAATCACGGCGCCAAAAAACAGTTCGACAACCGCGATCGTGTTGCCGGCCGGCGCGTTGATCACGGCAATACCAAGCGCTGTCGCCGTATCGAGATCGATGTTGTCGACGCCGACACCCGCGCGCCCAACAACACGAAGTTTCGTGGCCGAACGCAGCAGCTCTTCGGAAATGCGCGTGGCGCTTCGGCCCACAATCGCATCGTAGTCGCCAATACGCGCCAACAGTTCTGCTTTCGGCAACGTGGGCACCACATCCACCTGCAATCCGGGTTCGGATGTCAGGAGAGCAACGCCTTCAGTGTCCACATCGTCGGTGATGAGCACGCGATACGTCATGAGCGGTACGCCATGAATTGTTGAGTGCAGCATGAAGCTGTGCGCAGTCACGGAAATGTGCGTCCGCCGCACGTGAGGTGCGCAACGGGACTGGCATCAGTTGTGTGTGGGATCAGCGGATCCGAATTGTACTGCGGGCGCGAAGGGCGCTGGAACTTGCCTGCTTCACGCAAGCGTCCCTGAAACAGTACTGCTGAATCAGCTCCGCATGTCGGCACGGCCCAGTGCCGCGCGCACACCTTCGCGAATGGCCAGTAGCAGCTCATCGCTGGCTCCTGGTGAATCATCGCGCACGTGTACTTCAACACCGTCGGCCACGGGAATGCGTCGCCAGCTCGCGACGTTCTCTTCCTGCCGCACCGAAACGGGATCGGACTGCAGGAACAACGCCGGTGCCAGTGACTGCGCGACGCGACGTTCCAGCGAATCGCCGGTCACTTCGCGCATTTCTTTCTTGATCGCGTCGAGCGTTTGTCCTTCGCGCTGCCGAATTTTTATCGCCAACAGCTGAAGCAAGTGGCGATAGCCGTAGGTCGCAGCAGTGCCGGCTCCCTCGGGGCGATCAAGCAGGTTATTCGCCACATAGAATCGCACGGCGCGTGCACTGGGCATTGCGCGTGCGGATGCGTTTGTGGGTTTCATACCGGCAGCGTCCACCAATGCGGCGGCATGCGCAGCCAACCCTCGGGCATTCCAAGGGGCGTGGCGCGCGTGCGCGCGAAGGAGCGGGACTGGGGACTCGGCCATGGGACGCGGAATATACGGATAGGACACCAACGAGCGAGGGGCGCGGCAATGATCGCCGCGCCCCTCGACTGGAGCGGGTGAAGCTTAATCGATCAACGTTTCT
>JBDTTO010000961.1:0-1880 GCA_039930585.1 Gemmatimonadaceae bacterium | reverse complement strand
TGACGGCGCATCGATGGTGGCCGATTTGAGTTCGCCGTTGGTGCTGCGCGCGGAGTAAGTAAACGTAGGCATCCTGATTTCCCTCTGAAATTGCTGCTGGTATTGATGCGGGTGTTGGTGGTGCGACTCGTACTGTCGTAACGGGTGGTTCTGCGTACGCGCGATGAACTATCGACGTCCCGCGCCCGCCAGCGGACCGCTCGTCGGGCGCCCTGGTGCTGCATCTTCGTTCGTTCCCTTGCCAATCATGCGCAGGAACTCAGTCGAATCGCTGGTCGCGCGCACACACTCATCCGCACTGACCTGGCGCGTGACATACAGCTGATAGAGCGAATCGTTGAGCGTCTGCATGCCGAACTTCTTGCCGGCCTGCATCTGCGACAGAATCTGGTGCACCTTGTCGTCGCGAATGAGCGAACGAACGGCCGCGGTGACCACGAGAATTTCCGCCGCCATTGCGCGACCCTTGCCGACAATTTTTGGCAGAAGGATTTGCGTGACGATGCCCTCCAGCACGAACGCCAACTGCGCACGCACCTGGCTCTGCTGATGACTCGGAAACACGTCAATCATGCGATTGATCGCCTCGGCCGCGCTGTTGGTGTGCAACGTCGCGAACACGAGGTGGCCGGTTTCGGCAATCGTGAGCGCGGCCTGGATGGTTTCCAGGTCGCGCATTTCGCCAATGAGAATGACGTCGGGGTCTTCACGCAGCGCGTACTTGAGCGCGGAAGCGAAACTTTTGGTGTCGGCTCCCACTTCGCGCTGATTGATGATGCAGTTCCGATGCCGATGAATAAATTCGATCGGATCTTCGACGGTAATGATATGGCCGCGGCGCTCGGTGTTGATCTTGTCGATCATGGCCGCGAGCGTGGTGCTCTTCCCTGAACCCGTCGGTCCCGTAACCAACACGAGCCCGCGTGGACGTTCCGCCATACTCGCGATGACGGGCGGCAGATTGAGATCGGCAAACGTCTTGATGGCAAACGGGATTTGCCGAATCACCATGCTGACGCAGCCGCGCTGCTTGAACACATTGCCGCGAAACCGTGACAGGTTCTGAATGCCGAACGAGAAATCGAGCTCGTCCTCCATTTCAAAACGTTTCTTCTGGTTTTCCGTGAGCACCGAATACGCGAGCTGCAGCGTATCGCGCGGCGTCAGCACGTGTTCAATGCCAGAATTGGCAATTTCACCATCGATACGCAATTTCGGCCGATCGCCCGCCGACAAATGCAAATCGGACGCATCCCGCTCGATCATTTCATCGAGAAGGGCGCGCAGCGAGACGGTTGTTTGTGCTTGTGGCGCTGTCATTTCGAAATGGCGATGTGGTGCGAGTGCACAACGGTGGGGCGTGGATCGCCGTTGGCGTCCGTCGGATGACGAACCAGGGATAGCGAGGATACGGTCATGCGGACGTTTCTCGTATGACTTGTTCCAGGGTGGTGATACCTTTGATCACTTTGAGCCAACCGTCCATCCGCAGGGACAACATGCCTTCGTTAATGGCGGCGTCGCGCAGGACCTGAACGTCCGCGCTTTGCATCACGAGTTTCTTGATGGTCTGTGTCATGAACATCACTTCGTAAACACCCTGACGCCCTTTGAGTCCGGTACCCGCGCACACATCGCAGCCGTGGCCTTTAAAGAACGGCAGGTCCGACACAGGCGAGTCGAGCGTAATGTTGCTCAGAATTGGCATCGCTTCCGGCGTGGCGCGTACCTTCGCGTTGTCCAGCGCTTCCTGCGAAAACCGCAACTCCCGTAGCGTCGTGGTGGGCTTGACCTTCGCCCCCGCAAACTCCGCGGCGTCCGGCGTGTAACGCACTTTGCACTTGGTGCAGATCTTTCGCAGCAGACGTTGCGCGAGAATC
>JBDTTO010000960.1:0-1884 GCA_039930585.1 Gemmatimonadaceae bacterium | reverse complement strand
CCCGTGAGCCGATCCGTGCGTGCCGCCGATGTAAGGGCCGTCAACAGTCGCTGACGTTCGAGCACGGAGTTTACGCGCGCCCGAAGCTCCGCCGAGGAAAACGGTTTGCGGAGATAATCAACGGCGCCCGCCACAAACCCGGCGGACAAGACTTTGCTTCCTTCACTTCCGGTTACCATGATCACCGGCACTGATGACAGTTGCGGATCACTCTTGAGCAGATGCAGGATATCAAGCCCCGATGCGCCCGGCATTTCGTTGTCCAGCAGTATCAGATCCACCGGTTGTTCACGTGCGATCGCGATGCCCGCTTCACCATTTGCCACGGTGATGATCGTGAGTCCAGTAGGCTTGAGAATACCGGCAACCAATCGCTGAATAACCTCATCGTCATCGACAACGAGTACGGTCAGCGGCGTCTGATCAGTCTGTTGAATGCTCATGATGTCTTTCCCGCCGTGCGGCCACGAATCGCAGCCTGGCACTGTTTCAGCAGAGTTTCAAGCGCGGTCTCGACTGCATCGTGTGCGCCTTCGGCTATCAGAAGGCGTTCGACCGTTTGCGCTGCGATGGTGATGGACATGAAGCCATAACCACCAGCCGCGCCCTTGAGTTGGTGTACGTGTGTCCTGAACTCCACGCTCGCAAAATCAGCGCGTGCATTTTGCAGTGCTTCCACGCGTTCGCTGAGATGCTCGAGAAACTCATCGATCAATTCAACCATGTCTGGATCATCCGCGAGCTCGCTCAGGATGATGTCGTCGTCGCCATGTCCGGACACAAATGCGCTGGTGGACATCGTTTCGTTTTGGCGCGCCGAGTGCAAAATCACCTCGCTTCGCTGCACCGGAAAAATTGACGACAGTGTTTCTTCCGGCTGCAACAAACGTGCACATGCGTCCAGCAAATCGGCCCGATTGATTGGTTTCGTCGCGTATTCATTGCAACCCGCCGCGAGACACTTGGTGCGATCTTCGGCCATGGCATGCGCCGTGAGCGCAATGATGGGAATCGACGATGCACGCGCGCGTAACGCCTTTACCAGCGTATAGCCATCCATCTCAGGCATCTGAATATCAGTCAGCAGCAAATCGAACGGCGTCCCGGCTTCTTCCGCCCTCGTAAGTTCGTGCAACGCAATCGCGCCGTTGCCCGCCACTGTGACCTCCGCGCCGGCTTTCGTCAGTATCGATACCAGGAGGCGTTGGTTGTCCTCGCCATCCTCCGCCAGCAAAATGCGCCCGGTAAGCGCGGACAACGCGTGGTGTTCACATCGATCATGCGCACTCCCCTCGGCGATGATCGAGAGAACGTGCACGAGCTCTGCTCCAGGTACGGGAGCCAGCGGAAGTTCAACAACAAATCTCGAACCACGACCCAATCCAGTGTAATCCAGTCGTACGTCGCCACCCATCAACAACGCGAGTCGACGGCATATCGTGAGACCAAGGCCAGTGCCGCCATATCGTCGCGTTACTGAGGCATCGGCCTGCGTGAACGGCCGAAATAGCTCGCTGGCCTGTTCGTCAGTCATGCCGGGGCCAGTGTCTTCAATTTCGACACGCAAGAGCGCGGCGTCACCGACACCGGCCACCATTGCCCGAACGTCAATGGCGCCATTTTCCGTAAACTTCGCAGCATTCCCTACGAGGTTCACGAGAATCTGGCGCAATCGCGTTGGATCGCAGTAAATCAGCGATGGCGTTGGCGTCACAAGCCTCGTCTCGAGCTTCACACCTTTGCCTGCCGCGCGACTTCGCATGAGACTATCCACTTCATGCAAGAGTTGCGGTAACGACAATTCGATGCGTTCAATGTCGAGTTTCCCCGCTTCGATCTTGGATAGATCGAGAATGTCATTGATCACGGACAGCAGGTGCTCAC
>JBDTTO010000959.1:0-1884 GCA_039930585.1 Gemmatimonadaceae bacterium | reverse complement strand
CACTTGTAGAAACGAATCCCAAGTTCAACGCCACCGTACACGACGATCGCAAAGTGTTGTACGAATCGGTAAACATCGGCTTCACTGTGCAAAGCGGAGAGAATTTGTATCTCACCGTTTCCAGAGATTCGCAGCTGATGACGGCCGAAGCATTTGTGACTCGCATGCTGGAACTGCAGAAAGCGGCGATGAAAAACAAAATCAAAGCTGCAGAAACGTCTGGCGCGACAATCGCGTTTACAAGCATGGCGCGTTGGGGTGTGACAAGACATCAGCCAGTGCTCGCGCCGTACACCAGCCTGATGATCGCGCATTCGGCGACAGTGAACGGACAAGCCGCGTTCGGCGCGACGTACGATCATCGCTTGCTGACCGGTGGCGACGCTGTTGCTGCGCTGCATTTCCTGAACAACCCGCCCGAAGCGTAGTTCGTTCGCGTTTTGCGTTTGCGTAGTTCGTACGAATTACGTTCAGCCAACTCATTCCAATTACAGGTCTCGCATGGATTCAGAACTGCAGCAGAGCATTCGCACAAAGATCATTCAACTCGGGCAGGCGCGCGGGCTCAAGATCGCGAATCTCGATAATGATGTGCTGCTGCTGGAAGCAGGTCTTCTGGATTCGGCGTCGGTTCTGGAGATGATCGTGTGGCTGGAAACCAAACTCGATATTGAAATCGATCTCGGCGCTCTCACCATCGAGAATTTCGGTTCTGTCAATCGCATGGTGGAATTTCTTGCGGCTATGCAGCGCGCCAGCTGAAGCATGACTGATCGGAAAATTGTCTGGCCGGACGGCAAGAAGTTTGCCTTTACCATTTTTGAAGATCCGGACAAGCAAAGCCTTGAGCAATCGCACGAAGTGTACGGTTTTCTTTCCGATACCGGATTTCGCACAACTCCCGGTGTGTGGATTCTCGAACCTGGCGAGAAGCGTCGCAATTCAGAAGGCGAAACGTGCGCCAATCCTGAATACCGGGCGTGGATGCAGGAACTGCAACGTCGCGGATTTGAGATAGGCCTGCACAGCATTGCGCCCGCCAGCATGACGCGTGAAGAAATTCGCGATGGGCTGAACAAATTTCGCGAATATTTCGGCGGCGATCCCGAGACAATGGCCAACCATTACAACGCTGATGCGATGTATTGGGGCCCAGCGCGCCTGAGCGGAATCAATCAGGCGTTATATAAAGTCGCCACGCTTGGTCGTTCGTCCGGAAATTTCTTCGGAGAGAAAGAAGGGCATCCGAGCTTCTGGGGCGACCTGTGTCAGGAGCACGTGCGGTATTGCCGCAACTTTGTTTTTCGTGAACTCAACACGCTCAAGGCGTGTCCGATGATGCCGTATAGTGATGCTGATCGCCCGTATGTGAACTACTGGTACTCGTCGGCCGAAGCGTCGAACCTCACGCGATTTCTGGAGACCGTGACTGACGAAGCGGTTGACCGACTCGAGGCAGAAGGCGGAGCGGCGATTATTTACACGCACTTCGGGCACGGGTATTTCGATTCGGGCCCGCTCGACGCGCGTTTCAAGCGAGTGATGAATCGCGTCGCGCAAAAGAACGGATGGTTTGTTCCGGTCGGTGAGCTGCTGCGCTTCCTGGAAAAGCAGGGCGCGGGACAACCAATCGCGAAAGATGTGCGAAACGAAATGGAGCGTCGTTGGTTGTGGGCCAAGTTGCGTCACGGCACTTCTTGATCGTCGGGTAAAGCAAACACATGGCCATCGAGTTCGTGTTGTACACGCCCGAGTGGGAAAACGCCGTCGGCCGTTTCAATCAGCGCATGCTTGATGGAAAGGCAGCGACGGATTTTCTCATTCCGAAAAATGCCATTGCTCCGACAGAAGGCCTGGTTCGGAAAGAGCACTTTCTCGCAATCG
>JBDTTO010000958.1:0-1887 GCA_039930585.1 Gemmatimonadaceae bacterium | reverse complement strand
ATTGAGCTTCTTGATCACGTCGATGCTGATTTCTTTCGGGCACGCTTCCATGCATTCACCGGCCAGCGTGCAGCCGCCAAATCCTTCGTCGTCCATCTGTTCAACCATGGCAAGCGCACGCTTGTCTCGCTCTGGTTGACCCTGTGGCAACATGCCAAGATGCGTGACCTTCGCACCTGTGAACAGCGACGCCGATGCGTTCGGGCAAGCGGCAACACACGCGCCGCAGCCAATACACGCCGCTGCGTCCATAGCTTCTTCCAGCACATCTTTGCCAATCAGAATTTCGTTGGCATCGCGCGCGCCACCGGTGTTGACCGATATAAAGCCACCCGCCTGAATGATGCGATCAAGCGCGCTGCGATCGGTAACAAGATCCTTGATGACGGGAAACGGGCCCGCGCGAAACGGTTCAACCGTCAGCGTATCGCCGTCTTTGAATGCGCGCATGTGCAACTGACACGTGGCCGCACCCTTCCACGGACCATGCGCCTGTCCGTTGATCATCATCGAACACGAGCCGCAAATACCTTCACGACAGTCGTGCGCGAACGCGACGGGATCCTTCCCTTCGTCGGTCAACTGTTCGTTGAGCGTGTCGAACATTTCGAGGAACGACATGTCGCCATCGATGCCATCAACCGTGTACGTCTCGATCTTGCCCGGCGCTTTTGGCGCTGCCTGCCGCCACACGTTCAGCGTGAGCTTCATCGTTTTCTCGGCAGCCATTATTTGTAGCTCCGTGTTGAGAAGTGAACGTTCTCGTACACGAGAGGTTCCTTGTTGAGGATAGACGGATTGCCCACACCGTTGAATTCCCACGCGGCGACGTATGCAAAGTTTTCATCATCGCGTTTCGCTTCGCCGTCTTCCTGATACTCGAGGCGGAAATGTCCGCCACACGATTCTTCGCGGTGTAGCGCGTCGCGACACATCAACTCGCCGAGTTCAATGAAATCCGCCACGCGGCCAGCACGCTCGAGCGACTGATTGAGCGACTCGCCAGTGCCCGGCACGTTCAAGTTGCGCCAGAACTCTTCACGCAGCTTTGGAATGAGCTCCAGTGCTTTCGTGAGACCTTCACGCGTGCGCGCCATGCCGCAATACTCCCACATGATTTTGCCCAGTTCCTTGTGGAAGGAATCGACGCTGCGCTTGCCTTTGATGCCGAGCATTTTGGCTTGCAGTGCCACAACACCTTGCTCTGCTTCCTTGAAGGCTGCGTGTGACGTGTCAACTTTCTCGAGTTTCGTGCTGGCGATGTAATCACCGATTGTGTACGGCAGCACGAAGTAACCGTCGGCCAAACCTTGCATCAGCGCTGAAGCACCAAGACGATTCGCGCCGTGATCGGAGAAGTTTGCTTCACCCATCACGTGCAGACCGGGCACATTGCTCATCAGGTTGTAGTCAACCCACAACCCGCCCATCGTATAGTGCACCGCGGGATAGATGCGCATTGGACGTTCGTACGGATTTTCGTCCGTGATGCGCTGGTACATGTCAAACAAATTGCCGTAACGCTCCGCGATGGTTTGCTTCCCGAGGCGCTTGATTGCGTCCGCGAAATCGAGATACACACCGAGTCCGCCCGGTCCAACACCGCGGCCGTCGTCACATGCTTCTTTTGCGGCGCGCGAAGCAATGTCGCGCGGCGCGAGATTGCCGAAGCTCGGATATTTGCGCTCGAGATAGTAGTCTCGCTCATTTTCAGGAATCGCGCTGGGTTCGCGCTTGTCTCCCTTCTTGAGCGGTACCCACACACGGCCGTCGTTACGCAGTGATTCCGACATGAGTGTCAGCTTCGACTGATTCTCGCCGTGTACCGGAATACACGTGGGATGGATCTGCGTATAACACGGATTGGCAAAGGCCGCGCCTTTTTTA
>JBDTTO010000957.1:0-1894 GCA_039930585.1 Gemmatimonadaceae bacterium | reverse complement strand
GGCTCATGCGCAGTGAAAGCGAACGCGCGGCAGATGACGTGGTGATAAGCGCCGGAATGCCAGCGGTCGAATATGCCGATCATCTGTTGGCGCTCGCCAATGGATCCGCATTCAAAAATCGTGCGCCGTTAGCCGCGATCGGCATGGCACATCGCACGCAACTCGAAACCCGCCTGCGTGCCATGCTGAACACTCGACAGCCTCGGCGCATCATGAACCGCACTACGCAGCACGTGGTGGGAATCGCTGCGCTGTTCGCAATCGTACCGTTAGCGGGTTTGCAGGCGCGTGTGCAGGATTCGCGTCAGGTGCAGCCGCCAACAAAAAAGAAAATACCACCGGTAGCGGTTCCAAAAAACGCTGCACCAACGGTCGCGCTACCAACACTCGCCACACCAATGGTCGTACCGCCAACACGCGCAACGCCAATGGTCGCGCCACCATCGGGCGCCACACCAACGGTCGTACCATCAACACGCGCCACACCACCAGTTGCTGCACCACCAACGTTCGTATCACTGGTAATAATTGAGCAAGTACCGTCCGGGCCGCCCACTGTGCAAACTCCACCTGCGACCCGTCCTCCCACCCCCGTTGATGCGTCGAGTGCGGCGCTGTCGATGCCGACTGCATCAGCAACTGTCGACAAGTGGATTGAAAGCATTCGAAAGTTAAAAGTCGCGACTCCAAAATCGCGCGTGGACACGTTGATCGAAGCAGAAATTCGCGCAGTGCCCGGTGAAGAGCTGAATATTGATTTGATGTCAGGCGGCAACATCACTGTGCACGGATGGGATCAACCAACCGCGCGATTGCGTGCGCGCATTGTCGGCAACTACTGGCGTGAAACGATAGTGGCGTTTCAGCGCTACACCAAAGGAATCGACCTGGTGACGATGGCGGAAGTGAATGGCGCACGTCTCATCGGCACGCCACCAAGTGACAGTCTTTCGTCCGGGAGAATCCAAATTCGGTACCGCACCAATCTGCTCCCACCTGTGACGCTCGAAAACGACTTCGAATTGTGGGTGCCGAAACAAACAAACATCAAGTTCAAGTCGTGGGGCGGCGACTTCACGCTTCATGAATTGGAAGGGACATTCACTGGCGACACAAGAATCGGCAACATCAAAGCGACCAATTCGCGCGGTGGCGCATCACTCTCGACATCCAATGGCAATCTCACTGTCACTTCGTCATCGCTCACCGGAGGTATGACAACGCAATGCGGTTCGGTTGCACTATCACAAGTGACCGGCGGACTGAATGCGAAGACGATGTTCGATCCGTCAGGCGCGCCAGATCTTTCGGGAGATGCGCGCACACCACTCATCATCATCGATGGAATGCCGGCCAATGATTACTGCCTTCTGAAAGCGCGCGGTGGTGGAAGCAGCGAACCAGGAAGAGCGAACGAAAACTATCCGTACGGCGATATCGTGCGCGATTCGGTTCTGCTGGGCGGATCGCTCAGCACACGATCGGGTTCAATAAAAATCGGAGTGGCCAATGGCGTACTGACTGCCACCACTTCCAATGGCAACGTCGAAATTGGACAACTCACGGGTGACGCAACGATGGTCGCGAGTCACGGAAATGTTTCGGCGCGTATTGTGAATCTCACAGGCACCACGCACTACATCACAGCCCGCGCGAACGGCGGCAACGTCACGCTTGAACTACCGGACAGTCTCGATGCAGTTGTCGATGTGGAAGCCGGCTACACCACCGCCTTTTCCGAACGCACGAAACGCAGTCCCACCATTGCCAGCGACATCCCACTGCTGCGCTCCGAAACAACGCGAGGCGCGACGAACTATCCGATACTCGCTCGCACGCTCGTGCACGGCACAACAACCCTCGGCAACGGGCGCGGACGTATTCTGATTCGAGT
>JBDTTO010000956.1:0-1897 GCA_039930585.1 Gemmatimonadaceae bacterium | reverse complement strand
GCTCCGTACGTACGTGTTTCACCAAACGGAATGTCACTCAACGCGCGCCACACACTCTTTTGCGTATCTGTACCCACGGCTCCAAGCCGCAATTCGAACGTGGCGCGTTCACCTGCGAAATATTCGGTCAACTGCTGACGCGCCATCACCAGTGCGGGTTGCTCGTGTTCTGAATCGAGCACCCAGCGACCGCGATCAACCGGGCCATGTCGATGCGATTGCATGTACAGTCCAGTGATGGCGCCTCCACTGCTCACCACCACCAACTGGCCTATCGGACTATCGATCTCGATGTACCAGACACGCGCGCTGCGCTCCGCCAACGCTTCCGTTGCAGTCATGATTTTTCTCTTGGCGTTCTTCGCTGATTCAGACCGAGTGCCACAAATGCATGGCCGCGTAGGCACGCCAGGGTTGCCAACGCGCTGATTCCTTTTGAAGCTTCGCCGCCGTCATGTCGCCAGCCGCGCGTCGCAACCATAAATCCGACGCAGGAAAACCATCCGGCCAGCGTAATGCGCGCATCGCGACGTATTGCGCGGTCCAATCTCCAATGCCGGGCAACGCCACCAACTGTGCAATCACCGACGACACATCCGCGCTGGGTTCGATGATCAACCGCCCGCTGGCAACTTCGACGGCGAGCGCGTGAATTGATGTCGCACGCGAACCCGTCACACCAAGCGCACGCAGCTCTTCGATGCTCGCCGCGGCAACTCTCTCTGCAACGGGCGCTCCCGATCGTAAGCGTTCGTCAGGTGTGTTTATCGCCACACCAAACTTCTCCGCAAATCTTCCCGCCAGTGTTGTTGCGCCTTTCACACTGACCTGTTGTCCAAGCACTGCACGCAACGCAAGATCGACTCCGTCAATAGCACCCGGAACACGTAATCCCGGGCGCGCGCGCACCAGCGCTTCCAACCCACTCGCGGCCAGAGCGTCCTCAATCACTGCAGGATCGGCATCGAGATCAAACAGTGCGCGCAGCTTTGCGAGCAACGGCATCAACATCGGCGTCAGCGAGGCTGAAATTTCCACCAGCAACGCACGTCGGTTGGAGATCTTTTGCACCGGTCGGCGCTTGTCTTCCGCCGGCCGCGCGCGAATCCAGCCATTTACATCTCCAATACTGATCGTGCGTCCGTACACATCTCCGTCGACATACTCAACGCCCGGTGTCGCGCGTCCCGCAAAGAATTGAAGCAGTGCACTCCAATCAAGCGGTTCGCGATAGCCCAGCGTGAGTGAAATAGATTCTGCATCCGTTGTGACTTCCGCCTTCGCGCGTCGGCGTAACGCACTGGGTGGCATGCGATAACGCTCCTGAAACAGTGCATCAAATCGGCGCACACTTTGAAAACCACTCGCGAATGCAACACGCGTCATCGACATCGAGGTATCAGTCAACAATCGCTTCGCGAGTAACAGCCGGTGCGTCTGCGCCAGATCAATGGGCGATACACCCGTCTGCTGTTCAATCACCCGACGCAACTGGCGGCCGGTAATCGCAAACTCCGCCGCCAACTCGTCTACGCTCCGACCGTTCAGCGCTCCTGCCGCAATGCGCGCGGCCGCAGCATTGGCGACACGCGCTGATGCATCCATGATTGCGTTTCCTGGCGCCAACTCCGGTCGACAGCGCAGACACGGACGAAATCCCTTTCGTTCGGCGGCGGCGGCGTTCGAGAAAAATCGACAGCGGTCGCGACGCGGTGGCCGAGCGGGGCAAACGGGTCGACAGTAAATGCCGGTGGACGAAACGCCGACAAAAAACACGCCGTCGAATCGTGGGTCACGCGCGTTGAGCGCGCGAATGCAGGTATCTCGATTGAGGTTCACGTCCGAAGTGTAGCCGCCCTGTCCAGACGGGACTGGCCATTTTCGGACATCGATATAG
>JBDTTO010000955.1:0-1899 GCA_039930585.1 Gemmatimonadaceae bacterium | reverse complement strand
GGCACAATGCTGGTGGCCGCGATGCGTCAGGATGATGTGAACATCTGGGGCGACGGCAGCACCTTCAAAGGCAACGACATCGAGCGATTCTATCGCTATGGATTGCTCACGAATCCAGACTTGCAAGTGTACAAGCCGTGGCTCGATCAAACGTTCATTGACGAATTGGGCGGCCGGAAAGAGATGGCCGAGTATTTGATTGGCGCCGGATTTGAATACAAGATGAGCGTCGAGAAAGCCTATTCGACCGATTCAAATATTCTGGGCGCGACGCACGAAGCGAAGGATCTCGAATTCCTGAACAAAGGCATGCACATCGTGCAGCCCATCATGGGCGTTGCGTTCTGGCGTGACGATGTGGAAATCAAACGCGAGTCGGTCACGATTCGTTTTGAAGAAGGCATTCCGGTTGCGATCAACGGGCAGACGTACGCCAGCGCGCTCGAGATGTTCATGGACGCGAACGCGATTGGCGGTCGTCACGGACTAGGCATGAGCGACCAGATCGAAAATCGCATCATCGAAGCCAAGAGTCGCGGCATTTACGAGGCCCCAGGTCTCGCGCTGTTGTACGTCGCGTACGAACGTCTCGTGACGGGCATACACAACGAAGATACCATCGAGACGTATCGCGCGAATGGACGCAAGCTGGGTCGCTTGTTGTATCAGGGCCGCTGGCTCGACTCGCAGTCGTTGATGCTGCGTGATTCAGCACAGCGTTGGGTGGCGCGTGCGATCACGGGCGAAGTGACCATCGAACTGCGTCGCGGAAATGATTATACGATCATGAATTCGGACAGTCCGAATCTCACGTACAAGCCGGAACGTCTCACGATGGAAAAGGGTGAGGCGTTCTTTACACCACTTGATCGCATTGGACAGTTGACGATGCGCAATCTCGACATCGCGGATACGCGCGACAAGTTGATGTTGTATACGGCAACAGGTTTGTTGCGTGCCGCCGAGAAAAATGGTGTGCCGCAGTTGCCGGCGGGTACGAACGCAGATATCACGGAGTAGCAACAAAACAAACGAGAAAAGCCATCCCCGAATTTCAGGGATGGCTTTTTTGTCGTTGTGTCTCTTCGCAGATTTGTTTTGCTTAAAGCGGCGGAACCATCTGTTGGCCCAGGCCGATAAGTTCGCCGCTTGCGAGCACGTGGTCTTTCATGGACGCAACTAATGATGGGTAATTGACGGTTGGCTCGAGAGTCAGCGACGCATCGAGTGCAAACACCTGAATGTGATAGCGGTGTTTCGGGCCGGCCGGAGTGCGCGGACCGAGGTACGGCTGATTCGTTCCTTTGTAGTTTGGACCGTATTGCGCACCGGTTGGAACTGCGCTCATTCCGGCTTCGAGCTTGGTGGTTGTTGGCGCGATATTGAACACAGTCCAATGCAGGAACGGTTCGCCGTTTCGTGCGCCGTCGCCGTCCTGCATGATGATGGCGTACGTCTTCGTGCCGGATGGACCCGCCGACCAACTGAAGCCGGGGAATGTGTTGCCTTTGTATTGCGTGTTTTCGAACGCAATGTCTCCACCAGGTGTAAACGCTGGTGACGTCACTGTCAGTTTTGCTGATGATTTCGCCGGAAGATTTGCCAATGCGAGGCCGGCAGCGCCTACTTCCGTGGCGGGTGGCGGCGGAGATTGCGCGGCCGCCATGACTGGAGATGCGGCGAACATCAATGCGCCAACGGCGCCGATACCAGAACGCAATTTCATATGTGATGACTCCGGAAGGATTGAGCTGTCAGATGCGGTGACGTCAGTTTAACCGTTCGCCAGCCTTTCCCGATGAAGTTGTGATCGAACACACAGGAAATGGGTGACAATGGCGGCATCTGAAGTGTTGTCGTGCCGCAGTTATTTCTCACTTGATCGGAGAATACACATGG
>JBDTTO010000954.1:0-1900 GCA_039930585.1 Gemmatimonadaceae bacterium | reverse complement strand
CCCAACTCCGCTCCAGAACGCCGCGTATTTCGGGCCAGGGAACGGTGGGCACGCGATCGGTGAGCGTGCCCAACGCACTGAGATATGGCTCCGGTACAAGATCAGCGCGCGTTGCAAAAATTTGCGCCAGTTTGACGAACGCGGGCCCGAGTTTCGCAATTGAATGCACCACGTGGTGCGCGCGACGCTCGTGAAATTCCTTCGTGCGCACCACCGGTGTGCCCCATTTCAGGTATCGTCGAAAATCCCGGCGAAACGAAATCAGCAACGGCGCTACGCGCGCAACAATGACGACGAGGCGCGCCGTGTCACTCGTGGACTCGGTGAACGTCGTCATCAGCGAAGCGCCACTATGCATGCGTGAATCATTGGCCAACTTGGCCGAGCCCGTTTCGTGCTGCGCGGACCAACTGATCCGCGTCGAGTCCCGTTAGGCGCGCACTCTCGAACCACAAGCGTTCGGCATCGTCATCGTTTTGCGCGGCCAACGAAGGCGGAACCGCTTTGCACTGGTTCCAATACAATCCCGAACTGAGAGAAGCTTCCTTGGACGTTGCGAGATGAATGATTGTGTCCGATCCGCGCTCTGGTGATATCGATCGAAGATTCATCGCCACACGCATGAACCGACCCCACCATCCGTTGTTCGACACGGCAAATTGACTGGCAACTAGTCCGGGGTGCAGTGAGTGAACCACGACGCGTTCGGGCGCCAGCCGCTGTGACAACGCGCGGGTAAACAGAATGTTCTCGAGCTTTGTGTTGTTGTACGTGCGCCACGCCCGAAAGCTCCGCTTCGACTGTAAATCGTTAAGATCGAGCTGCGCCCCCTGATGGGCGCGACTTGCGACATTGATGATTCGTGCTGGATTTCCAGTTGACGCCGCGGCCTGAAGGTGCGGAAGCAGCAGCACCGTGAGCGTAAAGTACGCGAGATGGTTCAGCGCAAAGGTGCGCTCGAATCCATCCGATGTCAGCTGACGCTCTGAAAATATCGCTCCCGCGTTGTTGATCAGCACATCAATGCGCGGCCGGCGTTCGAGCAAGCGTTCCGCGAGTTCGCGCACGTTTTGCTGCACGCTGAGGTCCGCCACATCCCACGACACACTCCCGGAAACGCCCGCGACTTCAATGTCACGGGCCACCTTCGCGGTCTTCAGTTTATCTCGACCGACGATAACAACGTGCGCGCCCATGGCGGCCAGGCGATGCGCGGCGACTTTTCCAATTCCATCACTCGCACCAGTGATCACGACGGTACGACCTGCGAGGCGATGCTCACCGACCAACGAATCTGCGTTGGTCGAATTGTCGTCACTGAAATCGCGCTGCATGGACACAATGACGCCTAGCGATTGTTGAGTGCGCGTACCCAACTCGCCAACTCCACGGGCGGTTTGGCAACGCGTTCGCGCGTACTCGTATCCGTCAGGATTTGACTCACATCAAAACGATCGGCGGCTTTGGGCAGAATCACTTCACACTGTGTGAGCACGGGAGAGTCTCTGAACACCAGCAGCTGTCGCAGATGATGCTTCATGCGCACTGTGTTTCAATCGTGATGTCTGGCGGCGCGAGTTCAATCGCTGTGCGCAACAGTCCGCGTTTATATGATGCGGCGCGCAAACTTCCGCAGGTGCCGAGTTGGAGTGGGTGTTCGGGGAGGGGCATGGTCGAACGGTAATCATGGCACGCCGTTGGTGGCCGACCAACGGCGACCAATGGCGACCAATGGCGACCAATGGGGTCGACCAATGGGGTCAGAGTCGCCGAAAAATGGTACGTCTCTGGCGGATCAATGGGGTCAGAGTCGCCGAAAAATGGTACGCCAAAAACATCAGGGGGTCAGACTCGTTGATCGCGGCCGCCTATGAAAGCGGCGCCGTTCAACGAGTCTGAC
>JBDTTO010000953.1:0-1904 GCA_039930585.1 Gemmatimonadaceae bacterium | reverse complement strand
GGAAGCTCCAACTCTTCATCAATCTTGCCTGCGTCGTGTTTTACACCCGCGGCATCGAGAAACGCGATTTGAATTTCCGGCTCAAGATCAACGTAGAGCAACTGCAGCAGCTCCACTTCGTCTTGTGAGCTTTCGGCATTGAGACGCACAACTTCCTTGGCAATGCGTTCGGCGGGCCACGGCTGCATTGTGACCGCGCGAAAACCGCCGCCCCGTGACACGAGTCGTTGGATGTACACCGCTCGCGTTTCGCGATGCGCGGTGAGCAAATGCGTCAGCAGCGCAACTCGGCGCGCGGACGAGAGGGATCGGTAGGGAGATGGAGTAGCCACGCAGCAAACGTAATCAGTCACCGCGGCGGTGTCGCGTGAGCCGGCAGCATTTCGCAGACTTTGGACGACGCTCTGAGGGAAAACAGCACGTCACTTGCTAATTGCAAGTTAGTCCGTTAGCAATCACTCCATGCGTTCCTCACCGTTTCAGCCAATGGAGTGCCCCATCGCGCGCAGTCTCGCGCAGGTGGGCGACGCCTGGCGTGTGTTGATCCTGCGAGACGCGCTGCTTGGTTTTCGTCGCTTTGATGAATTCGAACACAGCCTGGGTATTGCTCCAAACATCCTCACGCAGCGACTCAATGCGCTGGTTGCTGACGGCCTGCTTGAAAAGCACGCTTATCAGGATCGTCCTGTGCGTTTCGAATACGTTCCCACCTTGAAGGCGCGCGAATTTGCGATAGTCATCGCAGCGCTCGCATCATGGGGGACACGATGGCTGTCACCGCAAGGTGAATCTGTTGTGTTGGTTGATCGCACTTCAAACGAACTTGTTGAACCCGCTATGGTTGGTCGCAGTACGCAACGCGTTTGTACAACCGATAACCTGAAATTTCTGCCGGGTCCGAATGCCGGCCCTGAAATATTGATGCGCGCCGAACGACTGAAGTCGCGCAAGGAGAAAGCACGATGAATCAACCGAACGAAAGAAATCGATTTCGCCGAGTGGTGGTGACGGGTCTTGGTGCGGTCACGCCGTTGGGCTTGACGGTGAACGAATTCTGGAACAACGCCATCAACGGTGTGAGCGGTGCAGCACCCATCACACACTTTGATGCCAGCGCATTCACCGTGCGATTTGCGTGCGAGCTCAAAGGATTTGACGCGCACAACTACATGGATCGCAAGGCAGCCAAACGCATGGATCCATTTGCACATTATGCGATGGCCGCGGCAAACGAGGCCATCAAGGACGCCGGGATTGATACAGCAACACTTACTGATGCACAGCGGGCGCGCATTGGAGTGATGATTGGCGCGGGGCAGGGCGGCATGCAAACATTTGAAGCACAAGCCGAAGCGTTGCGCACGGGCGGCCCGTCGCGCGTTTCACCGTTTCTCGTACCCATGATGATCGTTGACAGCGCTGGTGCGCAGGTTGCAATGCAGCACGGTTTGCGCGGCCCAAATCACAGTGCGGTATCTGCATGCGCAACCGGAAACGACAACCTCATGAGCGCGCTGGATGCGATTCGCGTCGGACGCGCTGACATCATCATCGCCGGTGGCGCTGAAGCCGTGATCACTCCATTGGGCATTGGTGGCTTTGCCGGTGCACGCGCACTTTCAACCAACAACGAAAATCCAACGGCAGCCAGCCGCCCGTTCGACAGTAACCGCGACGGATTCGTCGCTGGCGAGGGCGCAGCAACGCTGGTGTTGGAATCGCTGGAAAGTGCGCAGGCGCGCGGCGCGCGTATTTACGTTGAATTACTTGGCGTGGGCGCAGCGTGCGATGCCTATCATATGACGGCGCCACATCCAGAAGGTATTGGTGCGCGACTCGCAATGACGGCTGCGTTGCACGAAGGCGGTTTGTCAATCGGAGACATTGACACGATCAACATGCAC
>JBDTTO010000952.1:0-1905 GCA_039930585.1 Gemmatimonadaceae bacterium | reverse complement strand
CCGACTTGCAACGGCGTGGCCACCAGTTCCGCACACACTCCGACACCGAAGTGATTGTGCATGCTTACGAAGAGTGGGGCGACGATTGTGTGCGCCGGCTTCGTGGCATGTTTGCGTTTGCGATCAACGACACGCGTCGGCATCGACTGTTTCTGGCGCGGGACCAATTCGGCATCAAGCCGTTGGTGTATCTCGAACAAGATGGCTGGTTTGCATTCGCATCGGAGCTGCAGGCGTTTTACTTCCTGGCCGAAGCAAAGCTCGATCTCGATGTGCGCGCCATTGATGAATATCTCGCGTTGCAATACATCCCCGCACCGCGTACGGTCTATCAACAAGCGCAGAAACTTCCGGCCGCGCACGTGATGAGTGTGGATTACGATGGGCGCGTGCATGGCCCGTCGCGCTACTGGCGTCCCGAGTTCAAAACCGACACGCATCGCAGCGACAAGGAATGGTCGGAAGCGTTTGAAGCGACACTCACCGATTCTGTGCGTGCGCATCTGGTGTCGGACGTTCCGGTTGGTGCGTTCCTGTCAGGCGGCCTTGACTCCACGGCCGTCGTCGCGCTCGCCGCACAACTTTCCACGCAACAAATACGCACGTTCAGCATTGGCTTTACCGATCCCGCGCACGATGAATCCGCGTGGGCGGCCGAAGCGGCAGCGAAACTCAACACGAATCATCACCTCGAAGTTATCGAGGTCGATGCCCTCGCGTCGCTGCCCGATCTCGTGCGTCACTACGGTGAGCCATTCGGTGACAGTTCCGCTGTGGCCACAATGGCTGTCGCACGTGTTGCTGCGCAGGAAGTAAAAACGGTGCTCACCGGAGACGGCGGCGACGAAGGCATGGCGGGTTATCACTCGCACATGGCGTGGGCGCAATTCGTTTCGCGAAACGGCGAACCACATGTAAGTCGGCCGTCGGTGAATAGCTGGCAGCAATTCATTCAGTATTGCGATCCGAACACGCGTCAACGCTTGTGGGCAGGCGAACAACGCGGTAAAACAATGCTGCCCATCGAATCATTTGAAAAAGCGTGGGTAGAAGCACGCGATTTGGGCGTGGTGCAGCGGGTGCAGTACATGGATGCAATGACGTATTTGCCAAATGACATTCTGACCAAGGTTGACATTGCGAGCATGGCGCACAGCCTCGAAACGCGCACGCCGCTCATTGATGTTGACTTGTGGAACCTGCTCACGCAGATGCCGGAGCGTCTGAACGTCGGTGTGGATCCTTTTGGTGAACTCAGCGGCAAGCACATTCTCAAGAAGTTTCTCTCGCGCTGGTTTCCCGATCGCTTTCTACATCGCAAGAAGCAGGGGTTTGGTGTGCCGCTGTCACGTTGGTTTGCCGCCGATGGCGAAGCGCGCTCGCTGGTTGAAGATCGTCTGCTTGGCCGCAACTCGCAGCTACGTTCGCTGCTTGATCCAACACCGGCGCGTGATTTGCTGTCGCAAGGTCGTCACGGTCCCGTATGGGTGTTGCTGGTGCTCGAAGAGTGGATGCGACAAGCCGCCGAACGTTCGGCCAATGCACCGCAGGTGCAGTTGCATTCGGAACGCATCGACATTTTCCCGGTCAAGACCGAAACAAAAAAGCCGCGCATTCTGGCCATTGCCGATGTGCCCAACTGGATCTTCGAACGTCACGCGAAATATTTGCGGGAGTTACTCGCCGACGATTTCAATATCACGGTGCAGTACCACACGCAGGCGTTCAACGAAGACGATTACGATCTGATTTATCCGCTGGAATTTGGACTGGTCGCAACGGATCGCATCAGGCAACCGTGGAAATATGTGACGGGTTTGCGTTCGCACGTCTCGTGGCAGGCGCATCCGCCCGCGCAGATTGGCAACTACCTGCGAGCGTACTTCCAACGCATCCACGTGGTTT
>JBDTTO010000951.1:0-1911 GCA_039930585.1 Gemmatimonadaceae bacterium | reverse complement strand
TTCGGGATCACTGCCAACGTTGCCGATGAGAGTGACTTTGTTCAGGCTGCGGGCCACGGTGCCTCCTGGCTATCGATAGAAAAGTTGAACTGCGATTGGACTGAGAGTACTGCCAACCGCCTTTCGCTACATCACCACAACGTGGCCAGTCTAACCAGTCCATTGCAGCACGAGCGCATCTTCGGGTGGACGCTGATAATAACCCCGTCGTCGGCCAATTTCCTGAAATTTCTGTGAGCGATATAACGCTCTCGCCGCGGCGTTGCTTTCCCGAACTTCCAGATAAACGGACACGACGTTTTTCTCGACCGCAAACGCCAACGCATCAGTCAGCAACCGGGACGCAAGCCCCTGGCGATGTGCGCGTTTCGCAACCGCAAGATTGGCAATTTCTCCCTGATCGGCAGCAGTAATCAGCACGCAGTAGGCGAGCACAACATCGTTAGCATCAACCGCCACGGTTGAACGGGCACTCGGCATGCGCAGAATGTCCCGAAACGCTGACTCGGGCCATGGATCCGAAAACGCTTCGATCTCTATCGCGGCGAGTAACGCAACATCACTCAATCGAACTTCGCGAATCGCGACCGCGAGTGGTGCGTTCATGATCAGTTTCTGATCAGCTGGCCGGCAGCGCGCGGCCGTGCGTTGATTCCCACTTCACCTGTGCTTCGGCCAAACGTCCGTAGTCGGGTTCCCACGATTCAACCGACACCGGCCCAAACGTATGCCACAGTTCGCGGAGGTGTGCAACATTTCGCGCCTGTGGTTGCAATACGAATACATCGTGTTCGCTCGTTGCACTGGCGCCAACACACACCAGCATTGATTGGGCGTCCGTTGCAAGAGAAATCGTGTCGGCCAACGTCAAACGCGCCGTATTTGAAACAATCAGCGAGCCGGCTTCGCTCACTTCTGCGCGAACAACGTATCGCTCACCACGCAATGCATCCGAGTGCAACACATAGTTGCCCGGTTTACCGATCAGTTCGGCCGCTGCAAATAACATTGAAGGAACTGCAAACAATTCTGCATCGTTTGCGACGACCATGCCCTTCGCCAAAGAAGCCGCGATTCTGAGCGAAGTAAAACTTCCGGGCCCGCTGCCGCACGCAATTGCGCGAACATCCTTCGGTGAAATGCGCGCTGCCCCTAACACGTCTGCAATCGCCGGTAAAATCGCGTCTTCGCGCGAGGGACCCATCGCGACCTGGCGATCAGACACAAACTCTCCGTCAACAAACAGCGCGACAGAACCAGCGCTGCTGGATGCTTCAACTACAAGAAGTGGCGACGGAAAACTTGGATTCACGACGGGGCGGCGAAGTGGATCGCGCCAACGCGCGAAAATCAGGCTACCCGAATATTACTCCCTGAGAGGAGCACAAGACGAGAGGGTTTTGCCACTGGAGCGCCGGTCAATAACGCCAACGGATCAATGGTGCCGTCAGAGATACGCGCAAATGTGCTGTCGAGCGCAAGTGAAGTCGCGACCTCCATCATTGTCGGATCGAATGCGCGTCCCGTGTCCTTGTTCATGATCGCCAGCGCGGCCGTCGGATCCATTGGCCCACGATACGGACGATCAGCCGTCAACGCCTCATAGACGTCAGCAATGCCCAGAATGCGCGCGCCAAAATCCAGGCCATCCGCGGGAATACCCCACGGATAACCGGTCCCGTCCAATCGCTCGTGATGCAGTGACGCCGGCAGCGCAAAACGATGGAACGCCGGAACACGCTCGAGAATCTCCCACGTCCACGCGGGATGTTTTTTCATCTCGTTTCGCTCGGCATCCGTCAGCGGCGCAGGCTTGTCGAGAATGCGATTGGAGATGCCAAGTTTTCCGATGTCGTGCAGCAGTCCGGCGCGCAGAATGTCGCGTGCTGTTTCGCGCTCGTAACCAAGCGC
>JBDTTO010000950.1:0-1916 GCA_039930585.1 Gemmatimonadaceae bacterium | reverse complement strand
CGAGCAACGCGGCGGCTGACCGTCTGATATCGTTGCCATAACTTCCGTTTGCGTCCTGCGTGCGTGCGAGCGTGCCTGCAAAATCTGCACGAGAGTTTCCGTGTGACGGCAACGATTCGCTGTCTGCGCGCGACACGCGACCCGCAGAAGATCGCGCCTTGAACATCGGCAGAAACTGCTCAACTGCTTCGCGCAACGAGAACGATCCGGTTGACCCGGGCATCTCGGATGGTTCGCGCTCAGAGAACGCGTCCGTGGGATCCTCAAGGGGCGCCGGCGAGCACAATTCGTACGAACGCCGTGGTGATGGATACGCCATGGACGTTTGCATAGGCGCGGGTATGGGCGCGCGCGCAAACGCTTGCGACGGTGCACCACCAAATGCTCCAGCGTCCCACTCTTCCGGCAATTCTGTTGGTTGCACAACGTGACGCCGGTTGCCGGACGAACGCACGCTGTGGTCGACGCACACGAACGATGTGAACTTTGACGCGATACCGTGCGCCAGTGCGACGCGCACAATCTCCGGTTTGATGGCTTCCTCTTCGAACGGTCGCAGCAAGAGTCGTTCTTCCAGCCACGACACGCGTTCACGGGCCCACAGTGCTCCCAGCGAGAAGGAGATGTGTTGTGGAATGGCCGACGCAGTGAATGCACCGTCGCGCGCAGTGGCGGCGACGATGACATCATTCGGTGCGCCCTCGATAATCACCGTTGCGGGCCGACCACTGAACACTGTTTGGCCGTCCGGACGCGCCGCTCCGCTCACGCGCAAATCCGAAAGGAGCGGCGAGCCGAATCGCGTTTCGAGCCTGGCGACCACTGCGTCAATGTCATCGCTGGGCGTACACAACTCGCACGCGCCGCCACCCGCTTTCGCCAGCGCTTTGAGCAGTGATGCGTTCACCGCGGTATCAATTCCCAATGTGAAGAGCAGGGCGTTGCCACGGCGATTGGCGACTGCGGGCAACAGTCGCGCCTCGTCAGTGGACTGACCGTCGGTCACGAACAAAACGGTTCGCAAGCGAGTGGACTCTGTGTCACCGGCAAGGCTCTCCTGAATCGCGGCAAGCATTTCTGTTCCGCCGCGCGCGTCGAGATTGTTAATCCACGCATCGGCGCCGCGTACGTTTTCGTCACTGTACTCGACGAAATCATTTCTAAATCGTTCCACGCGATCATCAAACGCCAACAGCTTGAACCGGTCGTTGCGTTGCAATCCGTGCAGCGCCCCTTTGAGCGCCGCCTTTGCTGCGGCGAGTTTCGTGCCCTGCATCGATCCGGAAATGTCTACGACAAATACGGCGTCGCGCGCGAGTGCGGTTTTGCTCTCAACGACCGGTGGCTCCACGATTACCACTGTGTAGGAACCGTCCGTATAGGCTCGGGTCGAGACGGCTGTTGATTCGGCCGTGGAGAACTCAAGAATAAAATCACGATTGAGTGTGGTTACCGCCGATGGCGCAACACGCACACTACCCGCATCCAGCGACATCTTTACTGCGTGCAGACTGCTGGCGAGCGTGCTGAGCGGCCCGGCAATTTCCACTTCGAGGTCAAGCATTGTGCCGCCGGCCAAACGGATTGGTGGCGTCAGTCGGGACGCATTGGGAACAGCATCCGTATCGGGCGACGTTCCGAAACCGTCGTGACTCAATTCGGCGCCGGGCGTAAAACGCGGCGCAATTGTTGTGGGAAACTGCCAGCGAAACCGTGCGTCTGTAACGGGAAGCAACTCAACGATGGTGAGCTGTACGATGACATCACTCTTCGGCGGCAGTCCGGCAAGCGACAACGTGTGCACGCCTTCTTGCTCGGTTTCAACAAGGGCTGTTCGTTTGCCTTCGGCACGTGCCTTTTCGTAGACGGCCAACGCGTCTTCGCGTTTCTGACACTCGCCCACCACTACCATGTCG
>JBDTTO010000949.1:0-1926 GCA_039930585.1 Gemmatimonadaceae bacterium | reverse complement strand
CGCGGAGAGTGCGACTGCGAGAATGGCGAATATTGTGAGCAGTGCCATCAAAAACCTGTGCGTGGAGATTGAGCGCAGCAGCAACTCGGTGATGCTCACGACTTCGGGTGGCGACATTGACGGATCAATTGACAGGAATGCGCGCCGAAATGCAGTCACTGGCACGCGGTCACTGCGCAGCCGAACGATCAACGTGAGGTGAGATTCAGGCGCCTTTGACATCGGATAGTAGATGCCAGGCGTCACACCCTTATCGGTGAGTGAAAGCAGTGCAACGTCTGGCGCGACACCGGCAACAACATTCCAGACAATGTCCTTTGGGTCGGCTGCGTGTCGTCCACCCATGCGCAGTCGCTTTCCAACAACGTTGTCGTCTCCCCATAATTTCCGAGCCATCGACTGGCTCACGATCACTTCGTGATTCTGCACGGCATTCGCACTGAAGCCCGCACCGTTCGCCAAACGAAGACGAATAATATCGAAGTAGCCGGGCCGCACTGTATTCATTGCCGTGAATGCAGGTGCGTTTGCCGTCTGGACTGGCTCGCGGCCTTCGGCAACCCAATTGCCGATCATAACACCAACGCGTGACGGGGCGTTAGTCGCAATTGTTGCCTCGTCTACGCCCGGTACGAGCTTCGCTTCGGCGAGCAAGCGATCGGCATACACTTCCCGCGCAGCGGCATTGCTGTACCGTGTTTTGGGAAGTTCGACAGTCATCGCGTACACATTTGTCGCGTCGAAACCGGGGGTGATGTTGTAGAGATTTACGACAGTCCGTATCAGCAACACAGCGCCAATCAACAACACAACGGATAACGCATTCTCCGTAACAACCAATAGCGAACGCAACCGATTGCGCGCGCGGTCCGTGGTGCTGGCAACGGATGATCGCAGCACTTCAAAACTTCGGCCGCCGCGTCCGGAGAAGCCGGCAACCAATCCAAACACGATTCCGGTTAGCACTGAAAGCAGAATGGTCACAAGCAGCACGCGACCATCGATGCGCGCGGTGCCCAGCTCTTCAAGATTTGGTGGGCGGAGCGCCACAATGGCGCGCAATGACAAGGCGCCAACTGCAAGGCCCGCAATACAACCGCCCATGGAGAGAATGAGACTTTCCGTCACCAATTGACGAATGATTCGACCGCGCCCCGCGCCCAACGCCGCACGAATTGCGAGTTCACGTTCGCGCGCTGCACCGCGCGCCAGCAACAAATGCGCGACGTTGGCGCAGGCGATCAAGAGAAGCAAACAGACGGCGCCAGCAATCATCAACACAGACGTTCGGATTTGTTGTGTACTTCCTGGAGCCCGCACGCTGATGTCAAACGTTGGTCCGCTTGCGTCACCGGCTTCGATGTTCCGGGCAATGGCACCAAGCTCTTCCTGCACGCTGGCGATGGTTGAGCCATTTGCCAGTTTGCCGATTGCAGGGCCGCCCAGAAATCCCTTGTCCTCAAACGGAACCCAGGCATCGACAGGTTCCTTGATGTAGGACGGAACGCGCACGCCATCGATCAATACGCCAACAATGCTGTGTTGCGTGCCTTCGAGTTTCAAAGTTTTTCCGATGACGTCGGTTGCTGCACCGAATCGGGAGCGCCAAACGTGTTCGCTGATGACAACCACTGGCACCTCTCCCGCTTTTGCGTCATCGGCGAGAATGAAACGGCCCAACAACACGCGAGCACCCGCAAAACGCGGAAAGGTTGGAGACACCATTGCGACATGCGCGGAAACCGGATCGCCGCCCGCTTCGAGTGTTTGTTTGGAAGTACTGACGCCCTCCAAACCCTGAAGCGATCGCGCATTTTGCCACGCGTGCAGTTGTTCGACGGTGGGAGGAGTGTCGAGATTGGACTTCGCGTTCACGCGCGAAATAGAAACAAGACGATTGGCGTCCGGATACTTGAGCGGATCGAG
>JBDTTO010000948.1:0-1926 GCA_039930585.1 Gemmatimonadaceae bacterium | reverse complement strand
CGGGGCGCTACCAATCTGGTGCTGCGCATCTTCCGGATCGTGTCCGCCAAAAAAGGTCCACGAACCCTGGCCGTAGTCGCCATGAATGTACTTGACCCACGGTGCGCCTTCTTCCTGCGCGAGTACAGTCACGCCCGGCTTGAGTACCGCGCGATTGAAGCTCGTCGTCACGCCGTAGTAGTCAGCAATCACGGTCCGATGATTTTGCACAAGCATGGTCGCAACCGGATCCAGTTTGGCCGAAAAATCAAAGAGTGAGAATGAGCCCAAGGGCTGTTTGCGCGACTGCACGTTGACCTGATGACCATCAATGTCGCTGAGTGCATTCACGTATGGCGACGGTTCGATGTGTGCACCCTGAAACGCCAGCGCGCGACTCCAGTTCATTTTGGCGTCGGCGTCAACTTGCGGTGGATTTCCGTCGGAGAATGGTCCCGCGATGTCAACGTTGAATGCAGCGAGTGCGAGGTCGAGCGATTCGGCCGCGCCACACATCGCGAACAGAAATCCGCCTTTCTCGACGAAGGTACGAATTCCATCGGCCACTGCTTTCTTGAGCGCGGGTACATCCGGCTTGTTGAAACGACGTGCTGTTGCAAGATCACGATCACGTTGCGCCGTGAACCATGGCTGATCGCGATACGACAAGTACAGCTTGTTGAACTGTCCGGTGAAGTCCTCGTGATGCAAGTGCACCCAGTCGTACTTGGACAAGTCGCCCTTCATCACGTCATCGTCCCACACCGACGTGAAGTCGATACCGGCATATTGAAGCGCGAGTGTTACGGCGTCATCCCAGGGTGGCTGGTTCATCGGCCGGTAGATCGCAATCTTTGGCGCGCGTTCCAGCACAACGGCGTCCATGTTACCGGCCGCAATTTCTGCGCGAATTGATGCGACCGCCGCGTCACCGATTGGTTCGATCGTCACGCCGTCCAGCGTTGCGCGACGTTTGATGTCCACCGCATCGGGCAACAAGAACGAACCGCCGCGATAGTTCAAAAACCACTCGGCTTTTTGTGAGTTCTTGAGTGCGAGAAACGCAACGCCGTATGCTTTCAGATGATTGCGTTGCGACTCGTCCATTGGCACGAGCAAAAATTGCGCGCTCACGGCATGCAGCGGCGCACCAAGTGCCAGAGACAATGCGAGCAACCAGCGTCGCGTCGTACCGAAGTTCGCGCGCTTTGCATCGCGGCGCGTCGAGAAACTGCGAAAAAATTGCTTCAAATCAGGCATCACCTGGCGGGACCAACCCGCGTAGCCGTATGAGTTCACGACGCGCCTGGGGCGCCATCGCACTGTCCGAGAAATCAACCAGCATCGACTCCATCTGAACGATAGCGCCTTTTACATCACCTGCGCGCGCGAGACTCAATGCCCACGCAAACGACGCCTCCGGCGCCTCAGCGCTTTTGGGGAAGTCGTTGCGAATGCGTTTCCAGATAATCATTCCGCGAGCATACGCTTCTGGCTTGTCACGTGAGTCTTCGAGGCGGGCCGCGCTGGCAAGCAATGCTGGCGCAGCGTCACTCATGCTGTCCGCAAGCGTCAGAAACTGCTTTACCGCCAGCGACGTGTCCCGGCGAGCCAACGTGAGGAACACCGCGCCAAGCGCAGGACTCGATTGTGCTTTGGTGCGAGACAAAACCGCCAACACTTCAATTTGCGAACCGCGGCGTGCATCCACGCGCACAAGTCGTTTGCGCGCTGTCGCAAGATCGCCTGAGTACAACGCCAACCAACCTGCTGTTTCGTCGTCGTCGGAGAGGTCGGCGTTTGCCGCAGCGATACGGGCCTGATCAAGATTTCCGGAACGCAACCATGCGCCAACCAACGGCTTTAAGAGTTCGGCGCGTTGTCCTTCGTCCAGAAACTGCTTGTTGGCGTCGATGCGCTTCTGTGCATCCGCTGCGCGACCCAGTT
>JBDTTO010000947.1:0-1930 GCA_039930585.1 Gemmatimonadaceae bacterium | reverse complement strand
AGATCAATTGGCTCAACTGAAATACCGCTGGCCTCAAGAATCTTTTCGCTGAAGCGCACAGTCTTGAACGCAGCGGGGCGCGCACCAATGGCACCGATACGCGCGTTTCGAAGTCCTCCGACGACCCGACATGTTGCCGCGAACTGGCGCAGATCTTTTCGGAACCCGTCTGACTCGAGTCGCTGCGTGTGTTGCGAGGTCAGCGTGTACGGAATGCCATACTGCGACAACACATTGCAGGCTGACATCTTTCCGCAGAATGCGTCGCGGCGAAAATCGATGCCCATTTTGGCGGGATCGTCGGCGCTGGCGTGAATGAGAATCGGCACATTCAGGTTGGCCAACCGCAGCGTGTCACCAATGCCACGTTCGTCACCAAAATTGGGCAGCGTAACAATCACGCCAGCAATTTCATGAGCGTGACGGCGAAAGAGATCCGCGCACAGCTTTGCCTCGTCGCGACTTTCCACCGCACCGTAGTTCGTTTCTTCGGCGCCAAGTATCACGGCGTCATAACCTTCTTCACTGAGCGCCTGCAGAATTTCGTCGCGTCCCGTGCGGGCCAGATGCCCCGGGAAAAATCCGCGATTGCCAACGATCACACCAAACGTGACGCGTTTGGCCAACCGGGGACGCGGGCGTGCAGCTGCCTGGGACGCGGTTTGTTTGGCGGCAAGTTTTCCGCCTGCATTTGATTGGAGCTGATGGATGCTCATCGGTTATTCATCACGCCTGAACGGTGGAATTACGATTTGCGGTTTCCGCAAATGGCGGCGGCAGTGGCCGCGACCGGAGCTTATCGGCGCGAATCACAGCGCGAAAGTAGCACATTTGTTCAGCAAGGGCGAAACGAAGTTCGCGTCTTTGAATGCCCATCGAAAAAGTTCGTTGACCACTCTGTTTCCCGTCCGTAACTTTGCGACGAATGCCTACCTCACCGCTGGAATCCATTTCGCCGCCCGCCCAAAGCCTGACGCAGAAAGTCCTGCGTTCACAGGAACTCGGCCTCATCGTCGTTCTGCTCGCACTTGGCACCGCGCTAACGCTGGCGGCCGGTTCGCATGCTGATCCGCTTACGGGTAAAAACATCAACAACTTTCTGAATGCGTACACGCTCATTCAGATGGCGACGGACGCGAGCGGTTTTGCGATCATGGGAGTTGGTGCGACTATCGTGATTATTTCGGGCGGCATCGATTTGTCGGTGGGTTCGATTTACGCGCTTGCGGGCGTTGCGATGGCGATGGTATTGCGTGCGATGGGACCGATGGATCCGTTCGTAACAATTCTGATTGGCCTCACGACCTGTATCGCCGTGAGTGTGATTTGCGGTTTGATGAACGGCGTCATGGTGATCGGACTGGGTGTACATCCGTTCATCATCACCTTGGGCACGATGTGGATGGTGCGCGGTTTTGCGTTCGTGATCAGTCACGCCGAGAGTATTCTGGTTCCGCAATCGCTGACTGGTGTCGCGAAAGCATCGCTTGGCATGGGTTCTTCGCTGTATCCGGTCCCGTTGCTGGCGATGATTACAGCGACGGTGATTGGCAGCATCTATCTCAAGCGCACAGTGATGGGACGCCACGTGTTTGCAGTTGGCGGCAATCCTGAGGCGAGTCGTTTTTCCGGATTGCGCGTGAATCGCATCAAGCTTGGTGTGTTTCTCATTTCCGCATTCGCTGCGGGTGTCGCCGCGTTTCTGGGTGCGTCGTTTTACGGATCCGCCACGTCGTCCGACGCGAACGGATATGAGTTGTACGTGATTGCGTCGGCCGTCGTGGGTGGCGCCAGTCTCACCGGTGGCAAAGGCAGCGCGCTCAGTGCGATGCTTGGTGCGATTCTCATCGTGATGATTCGACAGGCCATTCGCACGTTGCATCTCGATCAGAACTATGAGTGGATCATCATTGGCGGCGCGATGATTGTG
>JBDTTO010000946.1:0-1933 GCA_039930585.1 Gemmatimonadaceae bacterium | reverse complement strand
ACCGAAAGAAATCCAGCGCGACCTGTTCGTGGTCTGACGCAGCGTGGCCAAATCGTACTTGCGGCGTGCGCTGACGCGCGCCGCGCAGATTGCATCAGGAGTCGCGGTATTTGCCCTCATATCGGCTTGCGGCGCGGACAAGACTCAAAAAGTCCCCGCTCCAAACGCGGACAGTCTGACGGCAGCAGCACGTGCGTCGCTGGTGATTGCGCCGGACACCGCTGGTCGCACGCTGGCAATCGCCGCCGCAGCTGCGCCGTATCATGTCGATGAAACTGTTGGCACGCAGGGCGGAATAACCGGCGATGTGTTGTCTGCGCTCGCGCTTCCGGTTGATACCACGGTCACACCCAATCGCGATTCAACCGGTTGCAAACCGTTTGAAGACGTGGCGTTTCCGCGCGAACGAACTGCGCGTAGCGCGCGCGGTACAAAACGAGATACAACGGATGTCGCCGTCGGGAACGCGTTGGTGTGGTTGGTTGGTGTTACGCATGGTCCGCGCGACACTCAGCCGCGCCGCCTCAACATTACGCTCAATGATTGTCACATTGAACCTCGTGTGATGGTGGCACCGGTTGGTGCAACAATCATCGTGAGCAATCGCGATGACATGATTGCGAGGCTGCGTTTTGAAGATCATGGTCGAACGTCATCGCCGCGTGCGATTATTGGGTTTACGGATCCGGGTCAGGTTGTGCCAAGCAGCCTTGCGTTGGCGAAACCCGGGCTCGTCGAAGTGCGCGACGAAAATCATTCGTGGGTACGGGCCGTGATTGCCGTTGCACCGCATCCATTTGTCGCTGTCACTGAAGCGAACGGCGATTTTCAATTCGATGGCGTGCCGCCCGGCTCATATCAACTGGTGGTGTGGCATGAGCGCCTTGGTGCGCGCGTGATTCCGGTGAAGGTGGAGCAAGGCGTGTCCACTCCGGTGACGGTGCGGTATTAGTCGATCGATCCCGATCTCGTTCAATCGTTACACACGTCTGCACTTTTTGCGAAGACGGTCAACAACTTACAGCTTAAAGCTTAAAGCTGAACGCGGATTTCCTGGATTTAGCAAACAGCGTTACACGGATCCTACGCAACGGATTTGACGTCGCTGCTGCATGCAAAATCCGCAATTCTTTTTTTGACAAACTGCGCCTTGCCGTTCGAGTTCCGAAATGACCGCAACGCTCTCCAGTGTTGGCATTATCAATAAAAATGCGGAAGTCGCTGGTTCCGACTTCCGCATTCCTCGCAGACCATCTGCGTAATGTTGTTCGCGAAATCTGCGCGATCCGCGTCCTGCTGTAATCCGTTAAATCGAACTCGCCAGATCCGCCCAATCCGCGTTCATGTTGAGCTGTTTGCTGGTTGCTGTTTGCTGAAGCTGTTTGCGAGTCGACTTACTTGATGAACGCGCGATCCAACGCCATCGCCAGAAACAGCAGCGCCAGATACAGCAACGAATATTTGTACACCCACCACGCGAGTCCATTCCACGGCTTGCCCGCGCGCGCCGCAAACAGAATTTTCAGCACGCCACCCATCAGGATTCCGCCCAGCACCACAGAGCTGCCGAGGTAGAGCCAGCTGAACGTGCCAAACAACCACGGCAGAATGGTCAGCGAAAGCAGAATGACCGTGTACCACACCATCTGGTGCATCGTTTCGCGTTCGCCCCACACGAGCGGCGCCATTGGCACCCGCGCCTTGCCGTAGTCGACTTGTTTGAGCAACGCGAGCGCCCAGAAATGCGGCGGTGTCCAATAGAAGACAATCAAGAACAAACAGAGGGCGGACACGTCGAGCGAACCGGTAACCGCCGCCCAACCAACCAACGGCGGAAATGCGCCCGCCGCGCCACCAATGACAATGTTCTGAGGCGATGAGCGCTTGAGCCAGCGCGTGTAGATGAACACGTAAAAATAAAATCCGGCAAGCG
>JBDTTO010000945.1:0-1938 GCA_039930585.1 Gemmatimonadaceae bacterium | reverse complement strand
TGGCCCGAATGCTGGGGCGCTGATTCGGCGGAGCGTGATGATTCCGCGTCAGTCTCGACCTTCGCGGTAGTGAATTGCCAACTCACTGCCGCGAAGCTCTTCTCTATTCACTTGGATGCGAGCAAATCATGCGAATCCAGAAGCGTGCGGCCACCGTTTCCACCGTCATATCCGCGCTTGCATTTGCATCCATCACAACGGCTCTGCACGCGCAAGAGCCGTACGCGTGGCGCGATTCACTGGTGTTTCACACGTTCTCGATCGCAGCAATTGATCCGCGCACGGGCGAATCCGGCGTTGCCGTTACCACACGAGTGCCGTGCGTTGGCAACGGCGTGCCATGGGTGCGCAAAGGTGTTGGCGCGGTCGCAACGCAGGCCAATACGCGCACGGAGTACGGAAACGAACTGCTCGACGCGCTGGCCAAGGGTGAAGCACCCGAAGCCGCGCTCAAGCGTTTGCTGGCTGCCGATTCAGGTTTTCAGTCGCGCCAGGTTGGCGTTATCGGCGTCGACGGACGTTCGGCGCAACACACCGGCACCGGTCCCGCGCAGTGGGCGGGACATCGCTCGGGCCGGAACTACGTCACGCAGGGAAACATTCTGGTCGGCCCCGAGGTACTGGCAGCAGTCGCGAAGAGTTTTGAGAGCAGCGAAGGCGCGCCGCAGCATCTGGCAGACCGGTTGATCAACGCGATTCAGGCGGGCTTCGAGCTGGGGGGCGACAAGCGACATGGTTTGCGCACTTCGGCCGCCGTAATTGTGGCAGATCCGCGACCAGGCATGTCGCGCCGCACGGACGGGCAAACGGTCAACATCAACGTTTGTGAAAACGAAGCGCCGGTTGCCGAAATGCGACGGATCTACAACGCCGTTTCCCAAACACTCGGCTATCGCATACTGCAGCAGTATTCGGGTGGTGATGTGTATCAGCTCAAGGTGATGCTGAACGCGTTAGGCTTTTACAAGAAAGGCGACAGCGTTTCGTCGCGCGGTGCTGATGCGAATTTGTTCACGGCAGAAACTGTTTCGGCAGTTGATGCATTTCGTACAAGCGAAAAGATGGGAACGCCGGCCGTTGGTGGAGCACCCGCGGGATTAGTCGATGATGAAACAGTATCACGACTGTGGGCGGCGCTTGAACGTGCAGGAAAGGCGAAAGCCGTGCGACAGTCGTTGCTCGACAACACGATGGTCAGACGTTAACGGAGAAAGCACAAATGAAACGATTCGCGATGTTGATGCTGGCACTCATGTTCGGCACAACACTTTCAGCTGGTTCGGCGGCAGCGCAATCGCAGGATGAACAAAGCGTGGCCATGGACAATTGTCTGAAAGCGTGGGGCAAAAATCCATTTGGTGAAAATCCAAAGTACCGCACGTTGCCGGTCTCAGTGAAAGTGTTTGGTGTTGGCAATCCAACCATCGACAGTGTTATCACCAGCGCACCCGAATTGATTCTCATCAAAGCCGGCGTGAACGTGATGGGCGGAACAACGGTTGATCTCCGCAATCCAAACGGTTGGTATTGCTTTGTCACGAACGTGAACGTGATGGGCAAGATGAAGATCAAGGCGGCGTGCACCGCGCATCTCGCGCAATCACACGATGGTGTTACCGTGATGGGCGGCGATACGGACAACAAGAGTGTCACGGTCATGGGCAAGACCGAAGTACTGTTGCAGGGCTGCCCGGCGAAGAAGGATGAGTTAACCCAAAAGGGGTACCAGATCACTACCTCGCAGGGGGATGGTTAAGCACCGCATGTAACGTGAAATTGGATCGCGTGAGGCAAGAGATTTTGCCATCGTAAGCTGTTAGGGGCTTCGCGCGATTCAGGAATCATCGGCAATGCTTGCACCATGCGAGTGTGTATCGTCCGAAGCCGGTGATCGCACCGAAGCGGTAACAATGGGTTTAAGCAGAGGACTGATTCACC
>JBDTTO010000944.1:0-1950 GCA_039930585.1 Gemmatimonadaceae bacterium | reverse complement strand
AGTCCTATCGTCGTCTGGCGATGCAGTGGCATCCCGACAAGAACGGCGGCTCGAAAGAAGCCGAAGACAAATTCAAGACGATTTCCGAAGCCTATGACGTGTTGCGCGATCCGCAAAAGCGCGCCGCGTTTGATCGGTATGGCGAGGCGGGTTTGCGTGGCGCCAGCCAGCAGCAATACGAGCATGTTGATCTTGCCGAAGCGCTCAACATTTTCATGCGCGACTTCGGTGGCGGTGGATTGGGCGATTTGTTCGGGCAGGGCGGCGGACGTCGCGGTGGTGGCGGTGCGCGCGCCGGTGCCGACGTAAAAATCACGTTGCCGATGACGTTGGCCGAAGTGGCTACGGGAATCGAGCGCACGGTAAACGCGAAGTTGCTTGACGCGTGTGACAAGTGTGAAGGCAGCGGTGCAGAGCCTGGCACGAAGCCAACGCAGTGCAACACCTGCGCGGGCACAGGCGAAGTACGTCGCGCGCAACGTTCGTTCTTCGGACAGTTTGTGAGTGTCGCGCCATGCCCGACGTGCGCGGGCGAAGGCATGGTCGTGCAATCGCCGTGCAAAAAATGCAGAGGCGAAGGCCGCATGCGGAGCGAGCGCGCGCTCAAGATCAACGTGCCGGCGGGTGTCGCAACCGGTCAGTACATGACGTTGCGTGGCGCGGGTAATGCGGGGCCGCGTGGAGGTCCGCGCGGCGACGTGCTCGTAATCTTTGAAGTCGAAGATGACGAACGTTTCGAGCGCGATGCCGAAGATTTGTTCTGCGAAGCACTCGTGACATATCCGCAGCTGGTATTTGGTGCGGACATCAAAGTGGCCGGTGTTACGGCCGACTTGTCATTGCGAGTTCCGGCGGGAACGCAAAGCGGCACGGTGTTTCATTTGCGCGGACGCGGTTTGCCGCGCGTGAACGCGAGTGGCACGGGTGATTTGCATGTTCGCGTGCAGTTATGGACACCGCAAACAATGAGCCCCGAAGAAGAACACGCCGTGAAAGTGATGTCGAAGATTCAACCGGCCGCACCCAAGCAGCGCGAAAAAAGTATCTGGTCGAAGATGAAGGAAGCACTGGGTGCCTGATCAACCTGCATCACCAACCGCCGGATGGACGAGCGTACGTGTTCGTCCGGGCAATGATCAGGATGGATCAGGAAATTCTACAGCGCGCTCAGCCTGTCTGGGCGCGCTGTTCGCGTCTGGTGCACAAGGTGTGCACGAAGACGGCGCATCTCTCGTCACGCACTTTCCGCCCGGCACTGACCTTGAACGAGTGCATCTGGCGCTGACCGAGGCCGATGAAGGTGTGGTGATTGAAACGTCACCGGTGCCCGACATCGATTGGAGTACCGAGTGGAAGTCGCGCATCGTCGCGCAGCAGTTGGGCGCACTGACAGTGACACCTCCGTGGCTTGCGGACGCCTACGATCCAGCGCATAGCATTGTGATAGATCCCGGCATGGCGTTTGGCACGGGCGATCATGCAACGACGCGCGGTGTGATTCGTTTGATGCCGCAAGTGCTCCGGAAAGGCGATGTTGTTGCGGACCTTGGTGCCGGCAGCGCAATTCTCGCAATTGCTGCAGCAAAACTTGGTGCGTCACGCGTGTACGCAATCGAACTTGATCACGACTCGATTGATAACGCGAACGAAAACGTCGAACGCAACGGCGTCGCCGACATCGTTCACGTTTTTGAAGGCGATGCAACCGCATTTCTTCCGCTGGTTGCGCCAGTGCGCGTTGTGCTCGCAAACATTATTTCGTCTGTGCTCATCGAGATGTTGCCCGTGATTGGCATGTGTCTCGCCGACGACGGCGATGCAATCCTGAGCGGTATTCTGCGCGAAGAACGCGACGCGCTCGTTAGCGTGCTGCGCGATCACGGTTGGAAAGTGATTGCCGAAGACGCCGAAGACATCTGGTGGTCCGCCATTGTTCGTCGCGACTGATTG
>JBDTTO010000943.1:0-1952 GCA_039930585.1 Gemmatimonadaceae bacterium | reverse complement strand
GGCGCTCGCGGCGCGGAGTGCGTCGAGCGTGGCGTCGTCCGGTTGCCAATAGCCCCGGTCGTGCGCCTCGAGCAGTCGTCCCGTCATTTGCAGCGCTGCATGCGGATTGAGCTCCGCCAGTCGGTCCCGCATTTCCTCGTCTACCACGAAGGTGTTGGCGACATCGCGATACACCCACGCCGGCGTTGCACCGGTTGTCGCAGACCAACCCATGGTGTTCGTCACTCGCGACGAAATCGCACGCACGCCCTCATGCCCCGAGCGCAACATGCCTTCGTACCAGCGCGGGTTGAGCAATCGCGTCCGTGATTCAAACGCAACCTGTTCCTCAAGCGAGCGAATCTTTCCGTCAACGCCCGTTTGATCGCCCATGTACACCGGCGCCTTCGATCCGCGCGCCGCACCAACCGCGCGATTCAATCCGCCAAGGGAATCGAAATATTGATCAACGTCAGTTGCACCCAGTTCAACCGAATCGAGCATCTGATAGCTCAACTCGGCACCAGCAAGCGCGCGCGTAAACAATTCAGGATGCGCAACGCTCGTCTGCTTCATGCCGTATCCGAAACTCTTGCGCCGTGTGAACGATGCGCCCAGCTCCGCTTCGTCATTCCACGTGCCCGAGTCGACCATGAAATTGACGTTTGCGCCGTACGCGCCTTCGGCGTTGCTGAACACTCGCAGTGCTGCAGTCTCAAGATCACATCCAAGCGCGGCCTGATGCGCGAGTGCGTGCGCGCGAACAAAGTTCTGTTCAAGAGGCTCGTTGGCCTGCGCGCACAAAAGCGCGGCTTCGGCCAACATGCGCGTTTGCAACGGAAACAAGTCGCGAAATACGCCCGACAGTGTGATGACCACATCAACGCGAGCGCGACCAAGTTCGGCCAGCGGAATCAATTGCGCTCCGGACAGGCGACCCATGCCGTCAAATCGCGGCGCAGCACCCATCAACGCGAGCGCCTGCGCAATCGCGCCGCCTTCTGACTTCATGTTATCCGTGCCCCACAAAACCAGCGCAACAGTTTTCGGAAGGGATCCTGCTTCGCTAACGTGCCGGTCCAGCAAACGGTTTGCCTGCGCGACACCTTCGCGCATCGCAATCGTACTCGGCACGCGATACGGATCGAATCCGTAAATATTGCGACCCGTGGGCAGCACATCAGTATTCCGAAGCAAGTCACCGCCTGGCGCCGGCGCGATGAATCTTCCATCCAGCGCGCGCAACAAACCGTCAACTTCACTTTCGGCTCGCAGTCGTGAATCAACCGTGCGCAAATGCTGCACAAGTTTGGTGGCCGCCGGTGGTGCGCCGTCGCCTTTTTCAATCACCCACTCGGTAATCGCGCGTTCAACGTCACTGTCGCTGGCGTCGTTCAGCGCTTCGCGCATTGATGGCAGCTCAAGGTCGGCGCGCGGGTGGCGCGACATTGCGTTCAATAATGACGACCGCTGCGCAACCGAAGGCGCGCGACCAACAACATGCAAGCCGTCGGGAATGAGCGCGTACTCAAGCTCCAACAGCTGCTCCCGGAGTGAATCCAAACGAATCGGTGCATCACCATTCCAGACTGGTGCAGCTGCAACGAGATCGAGCGCCGCAGCCTGCTCCTGAATGCTGCCGACCAGCGCGTAGAAATCACCCGGGCGAGCGGCGCGATCAATCCCGCGTACGCGGTCCAACGACGCTTTCAGTTCAAGCAGGCCGCGATACAAACCGGCATTCGTGATCGGCGGTGTCAGATACGAAACCAGCGTAGCCGCACCCCGGCGCTTTGCCAGCGTGCCTTCCGACGGATTGTTCGATGCATACAGATACACATTCGGCACGTCGCCCATCAGTCGGTCCGGCCAGCATGTTGCGTCAAGTCCACTTTGTTTGCCAGGCATGAACTCAAGCGCGCCGTGCGTACCGAAATGCAGAATGACATCCGCACCAAAATCTTCGCGCACCC
>JBDTTO010000942.1:0-1956 GCA_039930585.1 Gemmatimonadaceae bacterium | reverse complement strand
GATGGATGCGAAAACGAAAGCGGCGGTGGATGCCATGTGGTCAAGGCTCGGAATATCATGACGCATCCCACACTCAAGCCTCAGGACGGGCAGCTCATTCAGGGACAGTCGCTTGCTGTGCGGCTCGCGAATTTTGTGAAGCTGCCGCACACTGTTTTTGCGATGCCGTTTGCGTTGGTTGGAGTCGTGTTCGCCAGCGTGTCGAACTCCATCACTCTCGCAACAATTGGTTGGACTGTGCTCGCATTTACGTCCGCGCGTTTTGCCGCCATGGGATTCAATCGCGTTGTGGATCGTGATGTGGATGCCATTAATCCACGGACGGCGATGCGCGAAATTCCGAGTGGCGCGCTCACGGTCAATCAAGCGAAAGCGTCAGTGCTGATTGCCGCGCTGTTGTTCTTTTTTGCGTCGTCGCAGCTCAACCGGTTGTGTTTGCTGTTGTCGCCGATCGCGTTGGCGTGGGTGTTGGGCTACAGCTACACAAAACGATTTACGCGCTGGTCGCATTTGTGGCTTGGCCTTGGGTTGAGCATTGCGCCGGTTGGTGGGTATCTCGCCGTTGCGGGACACTGGAGCACGCCGTGGTGGTTGTTGTGTGCGCTGGCGATGGCCGTCGTGACGTGGTCCGGCGGGTTTGATATTATCTACGCGTTGCAGGATGCCGAATTCGATCGCAAGAATGGTTTGCGTTCGATTCCGTCCAGCATTGGTGTGGTGAATGCAATTCGATTGGCGCGTGCGTTACATGTCACGGCAATCACGTGTCTCGCGCTGGTCGCGGTGGGTGTGCCGCAGCTAGGCAACGGAATCAGACCGACTATCGTGTGGGTTGGCGTCGGGCTCGCGACATTGTTGTTGCTGTGGGAGCATCGCCTGGTACATGCGAATGATCTGTCACGCATCAACGCCGCATTTTTCACGATGAACGGAATTATCTCACTTTCATTTTTTGCCTGCGTTCTGGTAGCGCGACTGACTGCCATCACGGATTTCGCGATTGCACTTCCGGCCGGTTGGATCACGCCATGAGTACGCGCTTGCCGGTTGTGCTCGCAATTACCGGCGCCTCTGGTGCGCCGTATGCGGTTCGGCTGCTGCAGCAGTTGGCGCAACATGAAGTACCGGTCTGGCTGATCGTCTCCGGACACGGCTGGCGATTGCTGCAGACCGAATCGGACATCAGCTCCGTACACGAGCTGCGCGTGCACGTGGGTGATTCGCAATTCGACGCGCACGTGAAAGTGTTTGACGACGGCGATCGCGGCGCAGCACCCGCGTCGGGATCAGCGCGAAACGCCGGCATGGTAATTTGTCCATGTTCGATGGGCACCGTTGCCGCAATTGCACATGGCACTTCTCGCTCGCTCGTTGAACGTTCGGCCGACGTTGCACTCAAGGAACGGCGCAAGCTGTTGCTGGTGCCGCGCGAAACTCCAATGTCACTCATTCATCTGGAGAATCTCGCGCAGGTGACGCGCGCGGGAGGCACCATTATTCCCGCGGCGCCGGGCTTCTATCATCGTCCGACACAGATTTCAGATCTCGTCGATTTTGTCGTTGCGCGAGTGTTGGATCATCTGGATGTCGAACATACGCTGGGCAAACGCTGGACGGGCACTGAACCAATGCCGGGCGCGGGGTAAAAGCGCGCCGTTACGGTTCACCAGAACCGGCGGAATTCGCGCGTTGGGCCCTGAACAACGGTACGCAACAAACGTCTCAAAATTACGAAAGAAATTCGCGGCTCGAACTTCGACTCGCGGCGCAGCAAACGACTTACTATCACAAACGGAATACGTGGCTAAAGCAACTGGTGAAACGATCGTCATCGGACTGATTTCAGATACACATGGCCTGGTGCGCCCGGAAGTGTTCGGCGCACTTGCTGGCGTGTCTCAGATCCTGCATGCCGGTGATGTGCCGGCGGGTATGTATCTGATCGAGCAAGGGCAC
>JBDTTO010000941.1:0-1957 GCA_039930585.1 Gemmatimonadaceae bacterium | reverse complement strand
TTGATTTGCCGGTAGGCGCGAAGCAGGTCGATCTCGTGTTTGATTCGCCCGCGTACGCAAAGGGCAAGATGGTAAGTCTTGTCGCGTTGCTCATTGCACTCGCGATGTTGGCCGTACCGATGGTGATGGGGAGAAAGCCGCTGCCGGCGTAAACATTCAACCACATCGATCAAAGGAACTGATCCCGGGATGCCATTGGGCTTGGGTCAACACGCGACACTTTGATCGCCGCGCGTCGTACGGAGTGATACCACTTTCGGGATAGCACTATGCGGCGCAGCACATTGAGCAGTCTCCTGTTGATCAGCGGCGTCACCGTTGGTGTTGTGGCAACGGTAGCGCTATTCGCCGGATTTGAACCGGCGCCGCTGTCGCCAACGATCGTAAAGATTGCGCTCTACAAACTCGCCTTTATCGGCTCGGGTACGTTGCTCATCGCCGGCGCCGTGATAGGTCGTTGGGCTCGTCGCAATCAACTGATTGACGCGAACGAGAGCGCCGCTTTACTGCAAGAACAGTCGCCTGATCAGTCGCTCACTGATCCACACGTTCAGAATGCAGAAGTTCGCGAAAGCATGCAGCGTGCTGGGTTGGAAGATCCGGCTCTCGCAGAGCTACAACGTATGCGAGCGAAAACCGTCGAGCGCAATTGATAGCCGTTACGGGCGGCTGCTGGATTCGAGCTTCGTGCGTTCCAGCAGCCATCCATCTTTGTCTTTGCTTATTACAAAGACGATGCCGTTGGGCCCGAATCCAGTCACCGAACGTCCGGCCGGCATGCGGACACGATGTTTCAGTTCACGCTTCACCACAAGTCGCTTATGACTTGAGCCACGCCAACAGTTCGGGGCCAAGCAACCGCGCGTTCATTTCTTCGTCGGACAAGTCGACAAAGCTGTCAAGATCCGTGATGATCACAACACCAGTGTTCTTGAATCGATCGGCAATGGTGCGAAGGAAACGGAAGTTGTCGTCGTTGTGCTCACACGCACCAATCAGCAAGAAGTACACCTGATCGCCACGCTGTTCTGAATCGCCGAGTATGCGCATGGTGCGCGCTTCGTCGGAGGGATCGTTTTCGCCGTCGGTGACAAAAAGAACGATGGACCGTTTCTTCTCGTGCACGTGTGGTTGCGTTTGCACTTCCTTGTTGAGGCCAAAGAACCGGCTGAAGAACCCGCCCTTGCTCCACGTGACATGTTTTTCGTCACACGTTTTCCAGCCGAAGAGTTCGAGGTTCCGCTCCAGCACGTAGCTGTACGTCGTGCCACCCTTCCAACCCGGCACTTTCTCCACGACGTTGCGCGTGATATAACCTTCCGCGTCCTGTGGCGTCACAGTTCCGACGCGGTACACATTGCCTTCGCCATTGCTGAACGTGAACATGTCGATCTGACCGTCCGGATCGAGCACCATCCCGTACGGAACGAGTCGTTCGATAAGTTTGCTGGTGGTGCCTTCTTCGTGCTCGTGTTCGAACGAGCCGGAAACATCAATGTCAATGATAAGTTCAGCCTTGATGCCCGCAGTCACGCCGGCTTTGTCGAGCGTAAGACGCAGTGCGGAAGCAGATTTATTCAGATCGAGGGACAAGCTCATATGATATTTCCGTGGTTAATGGCGGAGTTGTTGCAGAATGTCGCGAAGCTGGTATGTGAGTTCGCCAGCCTGGGTGGGCGTGAGTCTTTTCTGGTCAATGAGAATATGCGCCGATGCAATGCCGCCAAGAAATCCGGGCATCATGACGAGTGCTACGTCCTGCACGGCTTTCACCATTCGCAAGGGCTGCTCGATCTGCATTGCCCGCAGTGATTCGCCCCCACGAATTTGCGCGAGTGTTTGCGTAAGACTCATGCTGCGTTCGGTGAATTGTTCGGCGACGGCGCTGTTCACGTTTTGGAGATGACGCGACAGGAAAAGCGCTGCGAGCGCCGATGCTTCCACCTCGACGCCGATT
>JBDTTO010000940.1:0-1958 GCA_039930585.1 Gemmatimonadaceae bacterium | reverse complement strand
GGCGAATTGGTGGTGACCGGACGTATCAAGGATCTCGTGATTCTGGATGGTCGCAACTACTATCCGCACGATATCGAAGTTGTCGCCGAACGTTGTCACGCGAATTTACGTGTTGGGTACACGGCCGCGTTCAGCGTGTCAGACACGTGGCGCGAGCGTTTAATATTGGTGGCGGAAGTTTCGCGTTCGCACAAATCGAACGAAGACAACGCGGTCTTTCAGTCGCTACGTTCGGAGTTGGCGAACACCATTGGAATTGTGCCCGATGAAATCGTGCTGATTCCGGCCCACACGATTCCTCGTACTTCCAGCGGAAAGATTCAACGTCGCGCGTGTCGTGCGACCTATCTGGTCGGGACGCTCGAAATCGTTGGCCGCTGGCGTGCGCGTGGCAGCGATGTTGTGCCGGCTACAAAAGCGATGGCTGCGTTCCTGATGGATTGGGTTGTCGACGAATTCCAGATTGACGCGTCACATCTGCACATGCACACGTCGTTGCGCGACGTGGGACTCGACTCGCTTGGTGCAACGCGACTGCTTGTTGCATTGGAAGCGCGAGTTGGACGACGCGTTGATCAAACGCAATTATGGGAGCAGCCAGATATTGGCGCGCTGGCAGAATATCTCACGTCCATTGATACGCGACGCGTGCCCGCAGGCACCACGCGCGCTCCGAGAATTTCGTATGGCGTACCAACGTCGGCTACGACGGACATTTCGCAATGGGCGGAGTATCATGCGCTGCGCGTTCGTCTTGATGAAATCAGTGACGCGGGTGTCAGCAACCCGTTCTTTCATGTGCATGATGGTGTGAGCGGAAGCGAAGCGCACATCAACGGTCGTGAACTGATCAACTTTGCGAACTACAACTACCTGGGGCTCTCGGGTCACGACGCAGTTACCAGCGCTGCACGTGATGCGGTCACGCGCTGGGGCAGTTCGGTTTCGGCCAGTCGCGTGGTTTCGGGTGAACGGCCCGTGCATCGCGAACTGGAACAGGAGCTCGCAAGTTTTGTTGGCGCGGATGATGCAATTGTGTACATCGGCGGTCATCCCGCGAACGTGTCCACCATTGCGCACCTGATGAACTCCGAAGATGTCGTGTTGTGTGACGCGTTGTTGCACAACAGTGGCATGCAGGGTGCTGAGTTTTCGGGTGCGCGCCGGTTGGTGTTTGCGCACAACGATTGGGCGGCGCTGGACGCGTTGTTGACGCAGGTTCGTACACAACATCGTCGGGCCTTGGTCGTGATCGAAGGCGTATACAGCGCTGATGGTGACATTCCCGATCTCGCAAAGTTTGTTGAAATCAAGAATCGTCATCATGCCATGTTGATGGTTGATGAGGCGCACTCGCTGGGTGTGCTTGGTGCTACAGGTCGCGGCATTGCCGAGCATGCGGGCGTTGATCCAAAGAGCGTGGATATCTGGATGGGAACGCTCAGCAAATCGCTGGCGAGTTGCGGTGGATACATTGCCGGAAGTCGGGCGTTGGTGGAGTATCTCAAATACACGTCGCCGGGTTTTGTGTACAGCGTTGGTATTACGCCGGCAAATGCTGCGGCAGCTCTGGCCGCGTTGCGGGTGTTGAAGGCCGAGCCTCAACGTGTGCGCGCGTTGCAGCAGAACGCGGTCACGTTTCTCGCCGAATGCAAACAGGCTGGCCTGGATACGGGTGCCAGCGGCGACACGCCAATCATCCCGGTCATCATTGGTGATTCCCTTCGCGCGATGCGATTGTCCGAGCAGCTGTTCGACGCCGGAATCAATGTGCAGCCGATGGTCGCCCCTGCGGTTCCCGAGCATCAGGCCCGTCTGCGCTTCTTTGTGGCCTGCACGCATACCAACGAACAGCTAAAGCGCGCTGCGGAAATTCTGCGTCACGCCATGGTTGTGGACACACACAAACTGCCCTCGTTGTTTAACGCATCCGAAACTTCACCCATCGCTTTGTGAGT
>JBDTTO010000939.1:0-1961 GCA_039930585.1 Gemmatimonadaceae bacterium | reverse complement strand
CCATTCACACATTCGACGTCACGCAGGGTTTTCGCGATGTTGGCGTCACAGTGGCGGGTGCCGAGGTTCTGCAGACTCCCCAGGGTGCACGCCCGACATGGGTCGTGGAAATGTCATTCGGTACACACAAGGCCACGCGATGGTTTGATCGCGAAACGCGCGCCGGTCTCAAGTGGCAGGTGGACATGGGCGGCGGTCGCATGATGTGGGGGCAGCAACCCAGAAAATAACGCGTCCGCGCCACCCCATATGGTGTTCGGATTGCTGTGTCTGCAAATTCTCGGCGGTTCGTGAATTCTTCCACAATCCGAAGAGAAAGTCACATGCGTGCTGGCCTCTTTCTGCTGCGCGGCGTTGCCGTCATCGGTATTGCCGTATTCACGCTTTCGTGCGACAAAGTCAAAGAGATGTCACCGAGTCTTGCGAGTTGTGGCGTGGGGTTGGCGGGTGGCGCGCGGCCAATTGCGACCGATCGCGTTAATCGCTTTCAGGGAAAAGTCGAAGAGGTGACGGCGCGATGCCGCGGCGGGAACTACGCGGTGACATATCGCGGTACGCCGTGGACTGATTGGACCAACTACTGGGCCACGCGCGGCGAAGACTCCAGGAGCTTCTGGAAGACGCAGAGCATTCGCGGCATCAACGGATCGCTGATTGATCTGGAATATGCGCGTGTTGAACTCATTCGCTTCAACTTGTACGACAACAGCGGCACTATCGGCGACTACATCAACGGCCGCAGCGGAATTGAAGGTGCAGCACTCAAGCAGTGGAAGGAAATGCGGCTGCCGCCCAATAATCCGAATTATGCCGCGGTGGGCGGGGCCGCGCCGACGCAGCAGTGCAAAGGCGAACTGATTCGATTCCGAACGTTAACCGGCATTTGCAACGACACCGACAATCCATTGATGGGCAGCACTGGAACGTTGTTTGCTCGCAACGTGCCATTCGAAAGCACGTTTCCGGACATGGGCATGAATCAGTTGGCGCGCAATCGACATGGTGATCGTCTGACACTGCTGACGCCGGATCCACAGGTCATCAGCCGCCGGTTGTTCACGCGTCCGCAGAGTGATAGCGCGGCCTGCAATCTCGGTTATGGAAAGCCCGAGTATTCGCCCACTGCGAATTGCGATTACAACAAGGCGCCGTTCATGAACGTGCTGGCGGCATTCTGGATTCAGTTCATGACGCATGACTGGTTTTCGCATCTCGAAGAAGGACACAACACGGCGACGTACATGCCGGTTGGTTGCACCGCACAGAAGGTCAATAACATCAACACGCCGCTCGCGCCGGCCACTGCAGCGCAATTGGGTTGCCGTCCGGATGATCGCATGGAGCGGGCGTACGTTGCTGATTCGGTCATGCCGAAAACGTTTACGAAAGGCAAAGACACGTTGCTGATGCGCGCGCCAAAAACGTTCACGAATTCGAACACGGCGTGGTGGGATGGATCGCAGATCTACGGTTTTGATGAACGTTCGCGCCTGCGTGTAAAGCGTGATCCACGCGATGCGGCGAAGCTCGAAATGCTGGCACTGGCCAGCGCGACAACGGCTGGCGAACGTCAGGGATATTTGCCACTCCTGCTCGCGACGGATCCACAGAACCCAGATTGGAAAGGCCAGGAGGCAACAGGCTTTGGTGATAACTGGAACGCGGGACTTTCCTTTTATCACAACGTGTTTGCGCGCGAGCACAATCAGTTTGTTGACACGTTCCGGAAGGAAGCCTCAGCGCATCCCAACGACGATTCCGGATTGCGTGATCCGGCCGCGCCAAACAGGAAGATTCTTTACAAGGACGTCACTCCCGACGTGTTGTTTGAAGTGGCGCGTCTCGTGGTGTCCGCAGAAATTGCAAAGATTCACACCATCGAATGGACGACACAATTACTGTATGACGAGTCGCTGTATCGCGGCATGAACAGCAACTGGAGCGGCTTGCTCAAGAAGGGT
>JBDTTO010000938.1:0-1963 GCA_039930585.1 Gemmatimonadaceae bacterium | reverse complement strand
GGATGTGATTTCAAATCGATTGACGATCTCGCATTACTTCCCGACGGCGGTATTGTCGCAATTTCGCAGTCGACCAATCTGATGCGGCACTTTGACGCTGCCGGAAAGCTGATCGGAGATGTCGGCCGATTCGGAAGCGGCCCAGGCGAATTTCAATCGCTGATATCGGCGCAGTATCGGAACAATCAGATGATCTGGTTTGACGTCCGTCAAATGCGCACGGCGTCAGTTGGCCTGGATGGTAAACCCGGGCCGGTGGTGCGGCTTGTGCCGCCGCAAACAATGCAGATGATGTATTTGGCGGGTTATTCACTGATTGTGTTTGACGTGCCGGCGGCGACAACGCAGAGTGACACCGTCGTTGGCCAATATCGCACCGTGCCTGTCAGTGGGTCGCCGCGCATACTGGCCAGCATTCGCACACCCGCACTCTTCAGGCCGGGAAGCAACCAACGCCCGGTGTCCGGACCATTTGCGCCGAAGATCGTCGCCGATGTTGGTGTGAACGAAACCGTCGCTCACAGCAACGGTGCGAAGTACACCGTCGACGTCGTTCCGACGAACGGCACTCCGTGGCATCTGGAATCGGAAGCGCCAACGCGAAATGTTGTGCAGGCAGATCGCGATAGTGTTGTGGCAAGAGCACTGAAAACCTACAAAGCCGCCAACGTCGCATCGCTGCCGCCATTGCTTCGCGCGCAATTCGAATCAATGCCAAAAACGTTTCCGCCGCTGCTGAATATTCGAGTGTTGCGCGATGGTACGGTGTGGATCAAGCCAACGCCCGACCGCGGAGCCACGGATGCGCGCTGGGATGTTTTCACCTTTAACGGCAAACGCATTGGTGCCGCGCGGTTGCCCGTGACTGCGCTGGTGCGCGATGGCGCGAAGGATTGGGTGTTGGTCGTCGAGTTGAATAAGGATGATGTGCCGACGGTGGTGAAGTATCGTGTGACGCCGAATTAACCGCGTACATCGTACCTGCGCGACTCGTCATCCCACGCGCATCCCCACATATTCCACGAACGCATTACCCGCGACCACCAAGTTCAATCCGCGCTCATGGAATACCGCGTCCTCGGCCGCACTGGCGTAAAGGTCAGCCCACTCTGCCTCGGCACCATGATGTTTGGTGCATGGGGCAATACCGATCACGACGATTGCGTGCGCATCATTCATCATGCGCTTGATGCGGGTATCAATTTTGTTGACACCGCAGACGTGTACGCGCAAGGCGAAAGTGAAGAGATCGTTGGACGTGCACTTAGCGGACGACGCGATTCGGTAATTCTTGCTACGAAAGCGCATGGCAAGATGGGTGACAGCATCAACAATCAAGGCAATTCGCGCCGATGGATCATGCGCGAAGTGGAGTCATCACTCACACGCCTCAAAACAGATTGGATTGATCTGTATCAGATGCACCGCGCCGATCCATCAACCGACATTGATGAAACCTTGCGCGCGCTCGATGACCTGATCACGCAGGGAAAGATTCGTTACGCCGGATCGTCCACATTTCCCGCGGCAGATATTGTTGAAGCACAGTGGTGCGCGCGCGAACGCAATTACGCGAGATTCGTCACTGAACAACCGCCGTATTCGATGCTGGTGCGCGGTGCGGAAAATGATGTGTTGCCCGTGTGCCAACGACACGGCATGGGAGTGTTGACCTGGAGTCCGCTTGCATCGGGATGGTTGTCGGGTAAATGGCGCAAAGGCGTTGATGCGCCGGCAACGCGGCGCGCCGAACGACTGCCGCAGCGGTTCGATCTAACGCGTCCGGAAAATCAGCGCAAATTGGACGCAGCGGACGCACTTGCGGCTCTTGCGGACGAAGCCGGTGTATCCCTGGTGCAACTTTCCATCGCGTGGGTTTTGCGTCATCCTGCCGTTACCTGTGCCATCATCGGACCGCGTACGATGGAGCATCTCACGTCACAATTGGGTGCCGATGCGGTGC
>JBDTTO010000937.1:0-1968 GCA_039930585.1 Gemmatimonadaceae bacterium | reverse complement strand
GTATCCGCGAAATCGCATTTGTAAATCCAAAAATCCGCGTCCATTAGTTTGCTGTTGCTGTTCGCAGTTGCAGTATCCGCGGAATCGCATTTGTGAATCCAAAAAATCCGCGTCCATTGGTTCGCTGTTGCTGTTCGCAGTTGCAGTATCCCAGAAATCGCATTTGTAAATCCAAAAAAATCCGCGTCCATTAGTTTGCTGTTGCTGTTCGCAGTTGCAGTATCCGTGAAATGGCATTCGTAAATCCAGAAAATCCGCTTCCATTGGTTCGCCCTGCAGCTTCAGCGCCGAACGTCAATCCACCAGGCGATCGTGCGCAATGTCGTCCAGCCAATTCGACATTACCGACGGTGTGAGTGTCAGCAACCGCGACCACTCGCGCGTGAGATGCGCCTGATCCGCGTACCCTGAATCCGCCGCCAGGCGCGCCCAACCACCGAGTGCGCGTGTGCTTTCACCCAACACCACACGCTTTAACGCCGCACGCGCTCGGCGAATGTTCGCGTATTCCTTGGGAGTAAGGCCCGTTGCAGCACGAAAGCGGCGTTGCAACTGTCTAGTGGTGACGTGAACCGCATCTGCGACTTCCTGCATCGTGCACGTACCATCGGCGCGCACAATGTGCTGCACCGCGCCGCGCACCATCGCATCAATCGACTCGACCGGAACACGACGCTGCAGCAGCCACGCATCCATGATACGCGCGACGTTGTCTGGATTGAACTCGGTCGCCAGCGCGCGCGACAGTATGTGAATGTCTTCACCAAAAACTTCGGTCGCTGCAAAGCGCGCGTCACGAAGCGCCGTTGCATCGCGACCGCAGGAAATTGCGCCGGCCTCCGGCCGAAAACGAATTCCCCAATACTGTTCGCCAGCATGCACAGGCACTGCGCCTGCAACAACACTCGCGCCAGCCACAATCGAGAACGTACTCGCACCATTGGCAAATGCCATCACCAACGATGCACATCCGTCAGGCCATACCCGATGTACAAAATCTGGTGTTGGCAGCGCGTGTACGGTGAAGCCCCAGTACGACATCACGATATCGTTGAGCGCGGGCGACGCCTCGATTTCTACATACTGCAGCGGGCGCGTTACTTCTGCGGCCAATGCGCCGTGATCACGCTCTTGATCCCGCCACGCACGTTGAAATCGCCAACCACCGTCATGCTGGCCGGTGTGCACGCTTCAACGAGATCGTCGAGAATGCGATTGACAGCGCGTTCGTAAAAAATGCCGTCGTTACGAAAGCTCCACAAATAATGCTTGAGGCTTTTGAGTTCGAGGCACGTGTCTGCGGGCGTGTACGTGATGCGAATGGTCGCGAAATCAGGCGCGCCACCTTCCAGCATCTTGAGATCGGCTGCATCCGTTTCAATACCGCCCAGCGGGCAGAGCGACGTGAACTCAGTCGTCTCCATGAATATTTCGTATCGCCGATCCGCGTAGGGATTCGGGAATTTTTCGAGTAGTTCGGGTCTTGGCATGCGCGGAATCTAGCGGATTGAGAGCTTGTTGCGAATGCGGTCCTTAGTGGCGCTGTGCAATAGTGGCTGGCGGTTTGGTTCGTGAAGATCGGGTAGACAGCGTTGAAACGGATAGCGCGGATTTAGCGGATCAAACGGATACTTCGCATCTCCATGAGACACGATCGATTGCGCATCGGCGAGATCGATCTTATTGGAAACTGCGCGCCGAATTCTAAAACTCCGGGGAATTCAAATTCCGCACAGATTTTCGTCGTTGCGGGTGTTGTTGTTAAAGAAAATTTCGGAGCATCGCGGTGAACTGTCAGGTCGCCATCGGCACAGATGCGATGTATCCGCAAAATCCGCAAAATCCGCAAAATCCGCAAAATCCGTTTCAAAGCAGTTTACGAGATCTCGACCAATCGATCCGACAGCCGGTTGCAGGCACCGCCACTCAACAACGAAATCCGCCGCTATCGATCCCGGAGCTTCCTCG
>JBDTTO010000936.1:0-1988 GCA_039930585.1 Gemmatimonadaceae bacterium | reverse complement strand
CGTAACGGGGCCTTCCGGTGGCGAAGCGGAAAATGGCATGCTGTGCTACTCCTGCGGTGTATTTTGGCAAAAACGCGAAGTCGGTGCGCTTCGGGCGCGGCGACTTCACATCATCAAATGGTGCCGTCCGGCTTCGGGCGGGAAGGTCTGGGCCGAACCATTGATGCGACTGTTATGGGGGCGGTATGGTGCATGTGTTCGTGATGCCACGCAAGTGTTTCTGTAACGCTATAGCTGGGAACGCTTTGCGATTTGCACATCACGGAAGTTTGTGCGGTGCCTAGTTCTCCACTTTGTGATGCCGCTGGCCAACATCGCGCCACACCCCGATCATCACCCGCGAGAAGTCACTGTGTCAGGAATGTGACGCCTTTGTGTCGTCAGAGCCGCATAACTGTATGTACAGCAAACAGTTAAGAATTTCCGAACGCTGGTTCACAACCCCAATACGCGCTCCCGGCCAGTGCAGATCTGCATCAACGCATCACAAAGCTGACAGTGATGCATCACGCAAAACGACGGCGGTTTGCTTGCTAACACGCCTTTGCGAGACAATTGCTTGCTCACACGTGGCGAGCCATGAAAGATAGCTGATTTCAGGCCCGGCGACAGTCATTGTGATACCCGCGAAACCTCATTATTGGATCGCGTCAATTTCCCTCTGATAATGCCACTTTCATTCCTGAACGACGCGCCGAATCTCGCCACTCATGTGCCGGCGCGCAAGCACCACATACCGTTCGGCATTGTCGAGGATCTGCGCCTGACGCGTTTGGTCAAGTTGACGCACCACTTTGCCTGGAATGCCTAATACAAGCGATCCTGGAGGCACCTGCAGCCCTTCAGTACACACGCTGCCGGCGCCAATAACCGAACCACTTCCGATGTTGCAGCGATTGAGAACGATGGCGCCCATGCCGATCAGAACGCCGTCGCCGATTGTGGAGCCGTGCACGATGGCGCGATGGCCAATGACGCAATTTTCGCCGATAGTGGTCGGAATTCCGGGATCAGCGTGGATGACAGCGCCGTCCTGAATGTTCGTCCGCGCACCGATGGTGATGGCTTCCAGATCGCCTCGAACCACTGCGGTCGGCCAGATGCTGGAGTCCGGGCCCAGGGTGACGTTGCCCAGGACGACAGCGGATTCGTGGATGAAAACGGGCATAAAGGTAAGGATTGGTGCGCGATGGAGTTTTAGTCGCGGCGACGCGGCGATCGCCATTTCAACGTATGATCAAGCAGACTCACTTCCGGAGCTCCACGTGCGCAATCGAACCTCCGTCGCTTTTCTGATACTCACCGTCGCATCACACAAACAACTGGGCGCACAGAGCGGACCTGTATCAATGTATTTCGAAGGCACAAGTCAAATACAGTTGCCCGACGGACGCATACTGCCCGGCAGCGCGGTACTGGCCAAACGCACGCTCAACCAGAAGACCAGCACGATTACCGAACAAGTGATCAGCGCAGGCTCGCGCGGACGACCCGCAACTGAATTCATCGTCACCGCGAAAGTTGACGGATCGAAATTCACAATGACCGAAGCCAGCGGCGCGTTTGACGGCGACGGCACACTGCAAGGGCCCGCATGGCAGTGGACCGGATGGACTTCCATTTCGCGACTGAAAGAAGGTGGCCGAGTTGAGTCAATCGACTCCGCAACCGCCACCACTCTTTCAGTTCACAAACGCGTACTGGCCGCCGACGGCACTGAACAGGTCAAGACAACGGAAATGTTCAAGGTTGTTGACGAAGCGCGGTTTGTTGCACGACGCAAAGAACTGTTGCCGCCGTAATCGTTCTGCTCAATTGCTCGGCTGCTATCAAAAAAACGAACCCAGCGTGACATAGAACGCCGCCTTCCGTGTGAGTTCAACCGGCGCAGCAAATGGTTTTGCAACACCAACGCGCAATCGAAACGGCGCATCGTAAAGAGCCGCCAGATCAACACCAAGTTCCGCGCCGGCCGATGCCAACCAACC
>JBDTTO010000935.1:0-1988 GCA_039930585.1 Gemmatimonadaceae bacterium | reverse complement strand
ACGCCGGCTTTCAGCATCGCAATGCTGATCTCGTGACGCTGCTTGCCGGCATTTACAAATGCAAAGTGGTGCCAGCCAGGCGTCAGTGTTTTCGGATATTGCGTGTATGCGTAGTCCGTGCCGACAATCGTATCGATTGCCACCGCAGCGATTGAAGGTGCGGTGTTGTTGCGAATCGTGAACGACTTGAACATGCCCAGCTCGCGATGCGTTGGCGCATTGACCGAATCAGTAAAGATGCACTGCACTGCATACGTGCGGCCTGGCAATAAATCCGCCGCCAATACACTGGCTGAAGTCATTCCGGGTTTTGCGAACAATACACCCAACGGTCCGTCGCGGAGCGGCGTCACCGGCTGCTTCTTGTTCACCGCGTCGATGTACTGCGCGAGTGTCACGCCTTCCTTGAGCAACACCACGTTGTACTCGTGGTCAACTTTTCCTTTGTTCGTGAACTTGAAGGCGGTGCGACCCGCATCCACGGTGTCGGGCATGTTGAACGCGTAGTCCAATCCAATTACTTCGACTTCGTGCGCTGCACCACTCGGAATTGTTTTTACCGAAGTTGATGTCGCACTGTCAGGCTTCGCTGCATCGCGCGCGGCACTGTTGCAGCCTGTGCCGATCAGGGCAGCAATCGCGAGCGCGCATGCGCCAAAACGAAATTGTGAAGTCATGGGCGGGGGCAGTAGGTGAATCACCAACATACCGCCCACGGGCTAACGCGGAAGGAGGCTCGCCCCCATCAGATGCAAATCGATCGCGCGCGCAGCCTGCCGCCCCTCGCGAATGGCCCATACGACCAACGACTGCCCACGTCGCATGTCGCCCGCCGCGAACACGCCACTCACGTTGGTGGCGTATCCGCGAACGGCGTCAACACCGGCCTGCGCGTTTCCACGCGAGTCGCGCGACACGCCAAATGCATCAAGCACACTCGCCACCGGGCTAACAAATCCCATCGCGAGCAACACCATGTCTGCGTGCACGAGCTGTTCGGTGCCGGCCACCGGAAGCATCTGTCCGTTTTGCCATTCGACCTGCACCGTCTTGACCGATTTCACCTGGCCCGTTGCTTTGCCTTCGCCGCGCATGAACTCTGTCGTCGCCACAGCAAAGCTGCGTTCGCAACCTTCTTCGTGACTGGATGATGTGCGCAGCTTGAGCGGCCAGTACGGCCACACCATCGGCTTGTTTTCCTGTTCCGGTGGCATTGGCATCACTTCAAACTGCGTCACTGATGCGGCGCCGTGGCGATTGCTTGTACCGACACAATCACTTCCCGTATCGCCACCGCCGATGACAACAACGTGTTTGCCTTGCGCGTGTAATTGCCGCGGGACTTTGCCGCCTGCATTGATCTTGTTCTGCTGCGGCAGGAACTCCATCGCGAAATGAATGCCATCGAGTTCGCGCCCTGGAACGGGCAAATCGCGCGGTTGTTCGGCGCCGCCACTCAGCAACACCGCATCGAACTCCGAACGCAGTTGATCCGCGGAGATCGTTTCCTTTGACCAGTTTGTAATTTTGGAGTCGTCGGGCCAGGAACCAACCATCACGCCGGTTCGCATCCGCACGCCTTCCGCTTCCATTTGCGCAACGCGTCGATCGATGTGGTGCTTTTCGAGTTTGAAATCGGGAATGCCGTAACGCAACAGGCCACCAATCGCGTCGTTCTTCTCGAATAGCGTGACGTCATGCCCGGCGCGCGCGAGCTGTTGTGCGGCGGCCATTCCGGCCGGCCCGGAACCAACAACTGCCACGCGCTTCCCAGTTTTCCTTTTCGCGACGCGCGGCGTGATGAAGCCCTCGCTCCACGCGCGATCGACAATTGCCTGCTCGATGCTTTTGATGCCAACGGCATCATCGTTCACGTTGAGTGTACACGCCGCTTCACACGGAGCTGGACAAATGCGACCGGTGAATTCTGGAAAGTTGTTCGTCGAGTCCAGAATGGAAAAGGCCTGTTTCCAATCGCCTCTGTAAAC
>JBDTTO010000934.1:0-1988 GCA_039930585.1 Gemmatimonadaceae bacterium | reverse complement strand
AGATTACGCTCTTCAAATCGCTCGGATTGGCCGTCGAGGACGTGGCGGCGGTGCGTCACATTTATGACAAAGCGCGAGTCAGCGGCGCCGGGACATCGATGGGATTCGGAGGCCTGCGCGAGGGGCATTAGTTTTCAGAATCATGTCCATCGACGAAACTCCCGAAGTACTCCGAAACGCATCCAATTCGGCCACGACCGAGACGTATAACCCCGCCATGATTGCGCGCATCAACGATGCGGCGCGTCTGCTGGAAGAAATCGCCGACAATCGTGCCCTGCTTGCTGCTGTTCCCGAAGAAGATCGCAATCGCTTTCTCCTGCTGGCCGGCCAGGTTTCTCGGCCCGACGCCATTTTGCGCCGCCAGTTGCTCAAGGAAACGAAGCGGCGCCTGAAGGCCACCAAGGTGCAGCGCATCGAAGCGGCCTTCAGCAAAACCGGCATTCGCAAACTGCGCAAAGAAGTGGTGTTCACGTCTCCGAACGTGTTCCCACCTGAGCATTTTGAGCAACACGAGATTGCGAACGACGCAGAATTCCGCGAAGCAGTTGAACGGATGAACTGCTACGTGTGCAAGAAGGATTATCTCGAGCTGCATCATTTTTATGATCAGCTGTGTCCCGATTGCGCAAAACTGAACTTCGCGAAACGCACCGAGACGGCCGATCTCACGGGAAAAGTTGCGCTGCTCACCGGTGGTCGCGTCAAGATTGGTTATCAGGCGGGACTGAAGTTGCTGCGCGCAGGCGCGCGTCTCATTGTCACAACACGCTTCCCGCGCGATTCGGCCGCGCGTTATTCTGCCGAACCTGATTTCGCAGAGTGGTCTGATCGTCTGGAAATTTTCGGTCTCGATTTGCGTCACACGCCAAGCGTCGAAGCGTTTTGCCACGAGTTGATCCGCACGCGTGATCGTCTGGATTTCATCGTGAACAACGCGTGTCAGACTGTGCGCCGTCCGCCGGAGTTTTACGAACACATGATGGAAGGCGAAAACGCGGCGTTGCATGAGTTGCCCGACACCTCACGTCGCATACTCGGCTCGTACGAGGGATTGCGCGGCTATCACATGTTGCCCGAAGCTGATCCGGCCAGTGTGGCCGCGCTGGCCGAGAGTGCAGAGAGCAGCGGGGCGTTGACGGGTAATGTGTCGCTCGATCGGCACGTGTCCGAAGTGGCGGGACTTACACATGCAGCGCAGCTCTCGCAGGTGAAGTTGTTGCCCGAAGAACTTGAAGCGCAAAAGGGGCTGTTTCCGCAGGGCAAACTCGATCAGGATTTGCAACAGATCGATTTGCGCGGTCGCAACTCGTGGCGCTTGTTGATGGACGAAGTACCGTCGGTTGAGTTGCTGGAAGTGCAACTCGTGAATGCGGTGGCGCCGTTCATCATCAACGCGCGTCTCAAGCCGCTCATGCTGCGCACCGACAATCGCGACAAACACATCGTGAACGTCAGTGCAGTTGAGGGGCAGTTCTATCGCAAGTTCAAGACGACGCGTCATCCGCACACGAACATGGCGAAGGCCGCGCTCAACATGATGACGCGCACGTCAGCGACCGACTACCAGAAGGACGGCATCCACATGAACAGCGTCGACACCGGATGGGTGACGGATGAGGATCCCGTCGAAATCGCAGCGCGCAAAGTTGTTGAGCATCGCTTTCATCCGCCGCTCGATATCGTGGATGGTGCGGCGCGTATTGTGGATCCGATCATCAACGGCAAGAACACAGGCAAGCACATGTGGGGGCTGTTTCTGAAAGACTATGTGCCTACGGATTGGTAGCGCGTAGCTGCTGCAAGCAAACGGCAACTGCTTAAAACATGGACGCGGATCTTACGGATTTAGCAAACTGCATTACGCAGATTTTGCCATTGAGCGCTAGCAATATCCAGGTGACTGCGAACAGATCGTCTTTCTTGTTTTTTGAATAACAACACCCGTGGCCACGAACATTGGCAACGGGTGTTGTTTGTATGATCGG
>JBDTTO010000933.1:0-1996 GCA_039930585.1 Gemmatimonadaceae bacterium | reverse complement strand
CGGGGCGGCATGCTGATTCTCGAACATCCGGGTGTTGTCACCAGCAACGGTGTTCGCAGCGAACAAACGGTTACCAATTTTCAGTCGCCGCTTTCGGAGGGTATCATCAATCCGAAGTACGCGATGGTGTCGATTCAACTCATGCGTTGGGCCCTCAAGCGATGCCCGTACGCGAACGTGGTTGGCATGGGTAACATCGAAAACCCATTGCCTCGGCTGTTGAAGGCCGCTGGTTGGACCGTGCGTCCCGTACCGTTCTTCTTCAATCTGCTGCGTCCAGCCAGATGTATTGCAGAACTGCAGCCGCTCCGCGCAAAGCCGATGGTGCGGACAGTTGGACTGATTGGCGCTTACACAGGGATGGCGGGCCTCGCGCTCAAGTTCGTGCAGCGTGCTCGTGGCGCATCCACCGATGGCTATCGTTCAGCATTGGCTATCGCGCCCGGTGCAATCGATGATGCTATCTGGGAAGACGTTGAACAACGCGTGTCATTTGGCGTTGTGCGCAACAGCGAAACGTTGCCGCAGTATCTGGCTCCAGAAATCGAACGGCATCACGTGTACCACGGAGCCAACATTTGCGGTTGGTTTTCGTTGGTAATCGCGCAGAACAGAAATCATTCGTACTTCGGCAATCTCAGAGTTGCGACACTCGTGGACATCGTTGCGTCAAAAGCGGACGATTCCGCAGTCGTTGCACGCCTCGCAATTGTCGCGGCGCGTGCCGCTGGTTGCGATATCGTCGTGTCGAACCAGATGAGCGACGAAACGCAAAATGCATTGCGCACGTCCGGCTTTATTTCGTACCGCTCCAACTATCTGTTTGCGAGTTCCAAAGCGCTCAGCGAAGCGATGTCCGACGCGACCGGATTCGTTTCACGTCAGGACGGCGATGGCCTCGTGAATCTCCGGGGTCCCAAGTAGTTCAGCGAGCAAACACGTCGAGCGCCAATTCGATTTTTCCAAACGGCGCTGATACCTGAACACCTTGCACGGAACTTCGTACGCGTTCGAGCATCTCGCGAGCAATGGCGACGCCTTCCGCGACACCGTGTTCTTTGCTCTTCTCGCTTGCTTTGCGCATGCGCTCCAGCACCTGCTGTGGCACAGTCACACCGGGCACTTCGTTCGCGAGAAACTCTGCGTTGCGTGCTGACACCAGTGGCCAGATGCCCGCGACAACTGGAATGCGCACGTCGTCAATGCTGCGCATGAATGACTCCAGTTGATCTGGGTCGAACACCGGCTGCGTAATCGCGTATTCAGCGCCCGCTTCTACTTTCCAGTGAAAGCGCCGCAACTCGTGCGCAGCGTCCAACGCGGCCGGATTAACACCAACGCCCACAACAAAGCGGGTGCTGCTACCAATCGGATTGCCGCCTGGATCAAGTCCGCGATTGAGTTTCGTGGCGAGGTTCGTCAAGCCGATTGCATCGATATCGAATACCGCAGTTGCATCGGGGTACGGTCCCATCTTGGGCGGGTCGCCAGTGATCAGCAGCAGATTGCGCAATCCAAGTGCAGATGCGCCCAGCAGGTCACTCAACATCCCCAGCAGATTCCGATCGCGACAGCAGTAATGAGTGACCGCTTCAATGCCATTGCGTTCGATAATCAGACTGCACGCGATGGCACCCATGCGACTTTGTGCGCGCGGACCGTCCGGTACGTTGATCGCATCGACACCGGCCTTGGCGAGTGTCGCGGCATCGGCTTCAAGGCGCGTTGTCTCTACGCCGCGTGGCGGCACAATTTCAACTGACGTAACAAACTTTCCAGTCGCGAGTTTTGCTCCAAAGCGTGAACGCTCAACAAGCGGAACGGGGTCTGTTCCCAGGTTGACGACTTTGAATGTGGCAGTGCTGCCTGTATCAACACGCGCAGGTCCCGCAGTGCGTGGCGACAGCGGGCGCACACCCTCAACCATCGCCTTGATGTGTTCCGGCGTGGTACCACAACAGCCACCAACAATTTTTGCGCCAGCCTGCACCAGGTG
>JBDTTO010000932.1:0-2007 GCA_039930585.1 Gemmatimonadaceae bacterium | reverse complement strand
CAGCGCTTTGTTTTACTCGCGCGTCATTCGCAGTCATGGCGATGTACTCGCCGATCCGGTGCCAACGGCGGGATCACTCACGGAGTAACCGCGTGATGAGCGATCACTGCTCCAGTGGTCGCTCATCGCAGGAAAAACTTCACTTCGCGTGCGTTGCCGCGAACCACTACCGCATCGTCAACCAAATTGGGTACGCTCACGCCATCAACTTCGGCGCGCAGCGCGTTCATGCCGACTGGCGCAACGACCACCATCTCGGCGCGGCGACGCACGTTGTCAAAACGATACGTCAACGTTTTCCCGGTCAGTGCGACGGTGTATCCGACAGTCTCGCCTCCGGTGCGCAGCCCGCGCACAACTATACTGTCGCCGTTTGACAACCAGCTTCCATCAATGCCCAGGCCGATTCGCAATTGACACGGGATCGGTGTGTACGTCGGCGCACCGAACATTGTTACTTCCGGACCAGCACATGGATTTGCATACGCAAACAAGTCCAGCGCTGAGCGAATAAAATCGCTGCCCACCCATGTGTGCGGCATGTCGCCGATGAACTTCGGATTACGTGGGTCGCGCCAAACCACTTCAGCCCATTGTTGCCAGTTCGTTGGTCGACGGTCGTGCATGAACTGGTTCAACATGTCAATCGCTTCTGTGCGTTTTCCCAAACGCAGCAGCGCGCCCACCGTGCGCCATTCGTAAGGTGTGTAGTTTTCCCAGAGCGAATCGGGACGCGTGCGGTTACGGCTTGACTGATAGTAGCGATCAAACGTCGCGCGCAGTTGATCACCAGACATTCCGGTTGCGTTGCCGGGCGAAAGCAGCGCGGTGGTGCTCGTAGCATCAAAATCGGCAAGCTCAATGCTGCCGGGGATAAAGTTGATGCGATTCCGTTCCATCGTGCCGTTCAGGGCAATCGCGAAATCCTGTGCGAACGCACGCAACGATTTTCCGATGCTCGTCGTGTCTCGATATCGGCCGAGCGTATTCGCGAGCTCCCACGCTTCACGATAGCCGAGCAGCGCGAATCCGTCGTCCCAGACGGAGTGCATTGGCTTCGCCGAATATCCTTCATGACTGATAGATGCGGGCAACAGACCGCGAAACGCCCGCAACGAATCTTTTTCGTACGCCGCCGTGAGATGCGTTGCGCGCAGCGAATCCATATAGACCGTTGCGCGTTTCACATGCGGATACATGCGCGTGAGAAATTCCCGATCGCCTGTGTATTTGTACACCTCGTACACGAGATGAATGAACTCACCGTGACTGTCGTGTTCATCCACAGGATCGGCGCCGCGCGAATCAACGCAGCACGGAATCTTGCCCGAGGGATACTGAAACTTTGCATACCACTCGGCAAATTGTTTCGCTTCAGTGGCGCGTCCCAATCGCAACAATGCTTCGGCAGTCAGTGACCCATCGCGAATCCACGAACGTTCGTAGCTGCGCGACCCAGGTTGAATACCGGGGCCGTCGCGGTTGATCAAAATCCATGCGAGGTTTGCCTTGATTGCTTCGACAATTGGCGGAGCTGATGCTGGCAACTTGATGGTGACGGCGTCCTGATCGCGGGCCCACGTGCGCGCCACTTGATTTAGTCGCGCATTCGTTGCCGTGCGCACACTTGCGGGGTTGCCCATTGGTACCAACAACGGGTCGCCGGTACCATCAAGGCGCGAGGCAACAACAATGTCCGTCGAGTCACCAGGTGCAAGATTTACTTCCCACGACATCACGGCCGATGCGAGACCGCGACTATCCCACGTCTCAACGCCCGGGGGAACCAGTCCATCTTGTATCCACGACGACGCTTCGCCCGCATCAAATTCTGTCGTGCCAACGGCCGCGCCTTCCGTCAGTGGCCGAATGCGCAGCGTGTTCGCGCGAAGAACGTTGCGAATCCAGAAAATGGAATCAACGCGCGCGGCGCCACCCGGTGTGTTCAGAAATTGCCACGGCGGATTTACCTGTATTGGGCGCAATGCCAGTGCAAACGTGCCGTTG
>JBDTTO010000931.1:0-2007 GCA_039930585.1 Gemmatimonadaceae bacterium | reverse complement strand
CGTGAATTGAATGAGCTTGTCGGTTTAGAATCGGTGAAAACCGATGTACGAAGCTTGGTCAACTTTGTGACCATCAGGAAATTACGCGAACAACGAGGGCTTCAGGTTGCGCCAGCGTCACTACACCTCGTGTTTTCAGGAAATCCCGGCACCGGAAAAACGACAGTTGCGCGATTGTTAGCGCGGATCTACCGGGCTCTAGGCGTGCTAAACACGGGGCAACTGATTGAGACAGACCGTTCAGGCCTGGTTGCCTCATACGTCGGACAAACGGCGCCGAAGGTCCACGAGATCGTAAATTCTGCTCTTGGAGGTGTTCTGTTTATTGACGAGGCGTACTCGCTCACGGTCTCGCGGCATGAATCCGACTACGGGCATGAAGCAGTGGACACATTGTTGAAGCTCATGGAAGACCACCGGGATGAACTCATCGTGATTGTCGCCGGATACGAATCAAAGATGGACGACTTTCTCAACTCCAATCCCGGATTGCGATCACGATTCAACAAGTTTCTCAAGTTCGATGACTACTCGGCCGATGAGTTGCACGACATCTTCGCACGACTCGTTTCCAGCTCCGAGTACCAGCTCGACAGCAAATCATCCGATAACGCGCGTCAACTCTTCGCCATGGCTTGCGCAACGCGCATTGAAAGCTTTGGAAACGCGCGCTTTGCTCGCAATCTTTTTGAGACGGTCGTTGCCCATCACTCAAACCGTGTTGCGATGTTGATGAGTCCCACAATTGACGATCTCATGACCATCAAGCCATCTGATATTCCGGATACTTTCTGAGCTGTCCATCACCAGTGCTGCACGGTCTTACGATCATGCACTAGAACTTTTTTCGGCGATAGGCAGCACGAATATGGTGGGACCAGGAGAAGATTTTATAACACACGAGTTGGAGATAACAGCATGGGACGTCGTGGATTCTTTGCAGAACTACAGCGGCAGGTTCGTGTCGCCGAACGCGAGCAGGCGCATCGACAACGCGAGGCAGTTCGCAACCATGGTGCGCGACTGCGCCACCGCGAGCATACGCTGAAGGCGGCGGAGCGCGCCCGCACACAACTCGCGAAAGCGACTGCGGCTGAATACAAGCGTCTGGAGAAGCAAGCGCGAGAAGCTCACATTGCGGCCAACGAGGCGGAGGTAGAAGAACGAAATCAGGACCTGCAAAATATCTACGCCGATATCGACACTCTCCTCGCGTACACTCTTTCTCGCGATGACTACGTCGACCTCGAAACGCTACGTGTCCAGGTGCAACATCCGCCATTCGATCCAAAGAACCTGGATACACCGATTCCAATACCAGTTCAAGCTGCTATGCCGATGCAGCCCACGCTTCGAATGCCGGAGGCGCCGCGCGGACTCTCCAAGATTTTCGGAAAGAAGAAGCACGCCGCCGCTGTTGCGGACGCCGAGCGGGCACACAAGAACGGAATACTGGAGTGGAAAGCAAAGTGCGAAGCGTTCGAGTCACAACGACAAGACGCTGTAGAACAGCACGCGCAAGCCGAGCAGAGTCGGCTTCAGAAGTTGGATAGGGCGAAGTCTCGATATGCCGACGAATGCCAAGCGCGTGCAGACGATGCAGCGGCGAGGAATGGCCAGCTTGATGAACTAATCTCAAATCTTGGATATGGCACCGTGGAGGCCGTGCAAGAGTACGTATCAATTGTCCTGTCAAACTCCGTATACCCAGATCATTTTCCCGTAACGTTCGAATTCAAGTTCGACCCGGACAACGCGGAACTCGAATTGCACATGGAGATGCCGGCTCCTGACGATCTTCCCACTGAAAAGGCGTACAAATACGCGAAGGCCTCCGACGAGATCGTTTCAACGACGCTTTCGCAAAAGGAATGCAGAGAGCGCTATGCGAGCGCCGTTTGCCAGATCGCGTTGCGGTCGTTTCACGAAGTCTTTGAGTCAGATCGACGTGGTCTTGTGCGGACCGTGTCGCTGGAAGTCGGCGCCGTCGCTGTTGATCCGGGCACC
>JBDTTO010000930.1:0-2010 GCA_039930585.1 Gemmatimonadaceae bacterium | reverse complement strand
CCGTACACAAATGGACTGGACCCGCCGCCATTTCGAATCATTTGCGATTCTATTCCGGGCGATTGGAAGCGCAAGGGACCGGTCCCGACCGACATTGCTCCATTCCACGGGGTCTTACGTGACATTCCGTGACACGTTCGTTGCAAAACCGTGCGGAGATTGAAACCGGGCCAGCGAAGCTTACGCGGATTCGGGAATGGAGCACTGTCGGCCCTGTTCCCCTCCGCTGGTCCAACTCCACTACGGTCTTCATGCGAACCCTCGCGACTCGTCTCGCCCGTTCTGCATATATAGCATTAAGCCTCCCCACCTGGTCAGTCATACCAGTTGCGGCCTTGGCGCTGGTTTCCGTTACATCGTCACAAGTTCACGCACAGGCCGCGACCACCGGTCGATTGGTCGGTCGTGTCATTGATGCGAAAACCGGCCTCGGACTTTCCGATGCCACGATCACGGTGGTCGGTACAACCAACGGTGCGATGAGTGGCCTGGAAGGTCGTTATTTCATCGCGAAAGTTCCCGTCGGTACGCTGACCATCATGGTTCGCTTTATCGGGTACGAATCAAAGACCGTGACCGGCTTGATCATGCCGACCAGCGGCGCGCTTGAGCAGGATGTCACGCTCAATCAGGCGTCAACCACGCTGTCGGCGGTTTCGGTTACGGCTTCTGCAGAAAAGGGATCCGTGAACAAGGCGCTTGATGAACAGCGCACGTCAAACGCGATCGTCAATTCGACAACGGCCGAGCAGATTCAGCGCAGCCCGGATAGCGATGCGGGACAAGCGCTCAAGCGTGTCAGCGGTGTCACTTTGCAGGACGGCAAAAATCCACAAGTGCGCGGTTTGGGTGAGCGTTACACGCAGACGTCACTGAACGGGGCACGCGTACCGAGCCCGGATCCGGAAAAGAAAGTTGTGCCGCTTGACATGTTTCCGGCGGCGTTGCTTGACGCAATCACCACGTCAAAGACGTTTACTCCCGATCAGCCGGGCGATTTTGCGGGCGCGCTGGTTGACATCCGCACGAAAGATTTCCCAGGACGTCGCTCGTTTGGTTTGTCGCTTGGCAGCGGCGCTAACGGACTCGCGACGGGTCGTCGCATTCTGACCGCGCCGACAACGGGTCAGGAATGGCTCGGATTTGCAGGCAGCGCGCGCAATCTTCCCGCCGCGCTGAAAAGCGCCGGCAATTTGCGCTCGGTGCAACCAGGTGCGCAGACCAACACCCTGCTGCGTTCGATGCGCAATAGCTGGACGCCAGAACTGTCGAACGGTGCGCCCAACGGATCTGTCGGCTTGTCATTCGGCGGCGAAGACAAGGTGTTGGGTCGTCGCCTTGGCTATGTGAGTTCGCTGTCGTACTCGCTGGCGCAGGAAGTGCGCGACAACGAAGTGCTGAACGTTCCGCAGGCAGATGGAACGGGCGGCGCAAAAGCGCTCAGCTCATACACCGGTCAGACGGGGCGCAGCAGCACGCTGTGGGGTGGTCTGCTTAACCTCAGCACGTGGCTTGGCGCAAAGGGACGTCTCACGCTTGCCAATACATACAACCGCACATCGGACAACGAAGCGCAGCAGCTCAGCGGAAACAGCGAAGAGTACGCGACCAAGATCAACACATCGCGTTTGTCGTTCGTGGAACGTTCAGTGTTGTCGAATCAATTGCGCGGCGAGCACATCATCGGTTCACGCCACAACGTGACGTGGTCGGCCACGCGCTCCGAAGTCTCGCGCGACGAACCTGATCGCGCGGATCTTAACTACTGGCAGCAGGCCGGCGGCCTGCAATGGAAAGGCGGTGCCAACGATGCGACGCGCACGTTCAGTGCATTGAACGAACGCGACCTTGCCGGTGCACTCAACTACAAAATGCAGTTGGGTCAGTCGCAGGATCGCATGTTCAAGCTGGGAGCATTCTCGCGCAAACTTGATCGTACTTCCGACGTTCGCTCTTACGATGTGGTGAACCTCAAGCTGGATGCACCGCAGCTCAAGCTTGATGCAAATC
>JBDTTO010000929.1:0-2014 GCA_039930585.1 Gemmatimonadaceae bacterium | reverse complement strand
AGCATGCATGTTATAACCCCGTCATCATCCGGAGGAGCCGCTCCTGCGTAGCTTCGGCTCGCGACGTTTCGCCGGTGATGCTGCCTTCGCGCAATACAATCACGCGCGACGACACATTGATGAGCTCTGGCAACTCGCTGGAAATCACAATCACCGCCATACCATCGGCGGCACGCTCAGCAATCATTGCGTGCAGTTCTGCCTTCGTGCCCACGTCGACGCCGCGCGTTGGTTCGTCGAGAATCAGAATGTCGCCGTGTGCCGCCAGCCATTTGGCCAGCACGATCTTCTGCTGATTGCCGCCAGAGAGTGTGCCGGTTGTCACTTCGGGCGTGGCGCGCATGCGGAGTCGTACAAATTCGTTGGTGGCAACTTTTGTTTCTTCGGCTTGATTTATCAGGCCGAAATGCGCGAAACGTTCGAGCGTTGGAAGCGTTGCGTTTTCGCGAGCGCGCATGCCCAACACCAGCCCCTGCAGCTTGCGGTCCTCGGGGACGTACCCAATGCCGTAGTGCATTGCATCATGCGCCGAACGAATGCTGACTTCCTGCGCGCGAATGAATATTTGGCCCGATACGTTGGGGTCGAGCCCAAACAATGCCTGCGCGATTTCTGAACGACCAGCGCCCACAAGTCCCGCAATTCCCAGCACTTCGCCTGCATGCACGCGGAACGACACGTTGCTGAATTTCCCGGGCGAGGTGAATCCCTCAACGCGCAACATTTCACCGCCAAGTGGTTTGTTGAGATGTTCCGGGTACATTTGCTCCAGTTTGCGGCCAATCATGTGTTGCACCAGCGTTGCTTCATCGACGTCGCTGATGGGACACGTAATAACATGTTGTCCGTCACGCAGCACCGTGATCGAATCGCACAGGGCGAAGATCTCCGGCATGCGATGTGACACGTACAACAGCGTGACGCCCCGTGCCTTGAGCGTGCGAATCAAGGCATACAACCGTTGCGCTTCAGTTTCGCCCAAACTGCTACTGGGCTCATCAAACACAATAACGCGCGCGCCCTCGGCCACGGCCGCCGTAATCTGCACCAGCTGCTGCTCGGCAACACTTAAGCTGCGCATGCCGCGATCGGGGTCGATATTCGCACCGATGGCGGACAACAGGTTGTGCGCACGGCGACGAAGTTCAACTTCGTCAACAAATCCAAATTTGCGCGGTAGCGCGCTCAAACAGAGGTTTTCGCCAACGGTGAGGTTTTCACAGAAGGCGAGTTCCTGATGCACCATCGCAATGCCGTTTGACAGTGCGTCTCGTGGCGACGTGAAACGCACGCGTTTTCCGTCAATCTCAATAACGCCTTCGTCGGGTGGGATGATCCCCGCCAACAACTTGCCGAGCGTGCTTTTTCCGGCGCCGTTTTCGCCGCAGATTGCCTGACACGAACCCGGCGCGACATCAAATGACACGCCGGATAGTGCGGTGATGCCAACAAACCGTTTGGTGATGTTGGTGAAACGAACTGCGGGGATTGTCACAACTATTTGGGCAGTGCGAGGAACTTCGGATCGACGTCGGTGAAGCCCCAATCGCGCAACTGACGTGCCCAGGTTCCCAGATTTTCTTTTGATACTTTGATGAGATCCATCTGCACGTGGGCTGGCACGTCCTTCTTGAGATAGACTTTGTCGAAGATGGTTTTCACTGATACGTAGCCCCAGTTGTATACGGGCTGCGCGAACAGCACGGGGGCAAGACCGGCATCCACGTACGCGAGCTCGGCCGGCAGTGCGTCGACGGACACAATCTTGATTTTCTTGGGATCGAGGTCGGTGAGCAAGGTGCGCGTAAATAACGCCCAGCCGCCAATCATCGCGAAACCACTCACGTCTGGATACGCGTTCTTGATACGCAATACTTCGGCAGCGGCGTCCTGGGGTGTTTCCTGATGGTAGAACGCGTCAATGATCGTGATGCCAGGAAATGCCTTCGCCGCATCGCGCGCGCCCTTTACTCGCTTCTGTAAATTTGGCGCGTTCTGATTGCCGGCGATTATT
>JBDTTO010000928.1:0-2014 GCA_039930585.1 Gemmatimonadaceae bacterium | reverse complement strand
TGAGAAACGATCATCGCGCAAACTGCTCCAGGAAACGAACGTCTGAATCGTACAGTAAACGAATATCCGGAATGTCATGGCGCGACATTGCAATACGCGCGGGGCCCATACCAAACGCCCAACCCGTGTATTTCTCGCTGTCGACACCAGCCGATTCCAACACGTTGGGATGCACCATGCCGCAACCAAGGATCTCCACCCAACGCAAACCTTTGCCGTCGTTGAGATCGACTTCAACATCCATCTGCGCGCCCGGTTCAACAAACGGGAAATACGATGGACCAAAACGCACGCGGCGCGAGCCGCCGTAAAAACGACGTGCGAATTCACTGAGCGTTGCCTTCAAATCAACGAACGAAATACCTTCGTCAATCGCGAGTCCTTCGATCTGCATGAACGCGGGCGCGTGCGTCGCATCAAAGAAATCGCGACGATACACTTGCCCCGGACACAACACGCGAACTGGCGGCGCGTACTGCTGCAACGTGCGCACCTGCACCGGAGACGTGTGTGTACGCAGCAACGTGTCCTGGCCCAGATACAGCGTGTCGTGCAATTCCATCGCCGGATGATCGGGCGGAAAGTTCAACGCACCGAAATTATAAAACTCTGTTTCGGCTTCCGGTCCGAGTGCAATCGTGAATCCGAGTTCGCGAAAAATGTCGCTGATTTCGTCAATCACCATCGTGACCGGATGCAACGAACCTTTCCACGATGTGCGCGACGGCATCGTGAGATCAACGTTTGCTGCACCGCCACTTGCCGCACTCTGCCGAGCGATGAATGCATCCAACTCGGCTTGAATTTTCTGCTTTAATTCGTTGAAGCGAATGCCACCCGGTTTCCGATCCTGCGGTTCGAGTTTCGGAATGCCTGCCTGTAGTGACGCAAGTCGCTCATCTTTCAGCGCGTTCAGTTCACCTTTCACAACGTCCAGGCGCGCACTTGCGTCTGTATTACGCAGCTTTTCGGTGACTTGCTGTTCGAGCGCTTCGATAAGCGCGAGAAATTCGGAGAGTGGCACGTTATGCTCTGGAGATGCGGGAACCAATTGTGAGGAATAAAGAATAACCTCCCGACGGCCGTGTGTCAGAGCGACGGGCGTGGACAAAAAACGAACAGGCCCGCACTCGTGAGAATGCGGGCCTGTTTTACAAATCAGAGCGACATTTGTCGCCTGAATCAGTTCACGCGGCTGATTTCTTCGCGTCGTAGGCTTTGCGGGCCTGTTCGGCGATCTGTGCGAAAGCTTCTGGCTCACACACGGCAAGATCGGCCAACACTTTGCGATCGATTTCGATATTGGCAGCATGCAAGCCGTTGATGAACACGCTGTACGACATGTCGTGCAAGCGTGCTGCGGCGTTGATACGGACAATCCACAAGCGGCGGAAGTCGCGCTTCTTGTTTTTGCGATCGCGGTAGGCGTAGCGCCATCCACGTTCGACGGTTTCCTTGGCTGGCCTCCAGAGTTTGCTGCGGGCGCCGTAGGCACCCTTGGCATACTCCATGATTTGCTTCTTACGCTTGAGGCGAACGACGTTTGATTTTACGCGTGGCATGTGTGCTCCTTACGCCAGAATGAGTCGTTTAATGCGCCGCACTTCGCCATTCGTCGCGATTGTGGTCGGGCGACGGAGGTTGCGCTTACGCTTTGACGACTTCTTGGTGAGGATATGGCTCTTGTAGGCCTTCATGCGGCGTACCTTGCCCGATCCGGTGACAGTGAAGCGCTTTGCGGCGCCACTGTGTGTTTTCATCTTTGGCATGACAAACTCTCGGCTGCGGTTAACCGCCCAAACGGGCAGTAAATGGTGTCAAACGCCTTACTTCGGCGCCAGAATCATCGTCATCGATTTTCCTTCCATGGACGGATGGCTCTCGATTTTGGCGAGATCGGCCAATTCCGTTGCCACTTTATCGACTACTTGTCGGCCCAGCTCCGGATGCGCGATCTGACGACCGCGAAACATCAGGGTGACTTTGACCTTGTTGCCCTCTTCCAGAAAACGCC
>JBDTTO010000927.1:0-2016 GCA_039930585.1 Gemmatimonadaceae bacterium | reverse complement strand
GCGTTTCCGCCGCCAGCCCCTGGTATTGGCGACTAGTCCCAAATTTGTTAATCGTCGGTTAAGCAGGGTGTTTACGGGGGGCCGAGGCGTTAGATACTTCGGTCCCCCGTCTTGCGTCCTGCGCTTTGTCTGATGATTCCCTACGGCTCATTCCTGCTGCGCGCTCTTCTGTTGGCAACGGTGCTTGGTGGTGCGCCGTCGCTGATTGATTTCCGTGCACTGGACGCGCTCTCGGACAGCTTCTGGACATACGTGACGCTGGGACTGTCCTCGATCATCACCGAAGAGCTGGCGCCCATTTTTGGCGGCATCGCGGTGCACGAGGGCGAGTTGCGGGGCGATCGCGTGATGATTGCGATCACGCTGGGCAGCTGGTTGGCCACAACGCTGCTCTACTGGGCGGGCCGCATGAAATGGGAGTTCCTGCGCCGGCGCTTTCCGAAAGTCCGTGCCGCGGGCACGGTGGCGCTGCGGGTTGTGCAGCGAAATCCGTGGCGTGCGTCGTTTCTGGTGCGGTTTGCATTTGGCGCGCGTCTGTTCCTGCCAATGGCCTGTGGAGCAGCACGACTACGCTTTCCGTTGTATATGGTGGCCAGCCTGCTTGGTGCAATCGCGTGGTCGGTAACGTTTACGCTGGTTGGTTACGCGGCGGGTGAAGCAGCAATGCAGGTTATGGGACATCTGGGCCGCGCCGGCGAGATCATTGGCGCGGTGCTGGTTACAGCAATCATCCTGGGTGTGGTTTCGTGGCAGCGTAAGCGCAATGCGCGCAAACTGCGCAAACAGCGTCGTGCGGCGCGTGGTGGTTTGCCAACGCCGCCAATGGGGTCGTCGACGATCAAGGACTGAAGCGCGCATAGAAACTGCAGGAACCGCGTGAAATGCAGTTCGCAGTTTCTTGCAGTTCCCGGGTAGCTACGAAACCGCCACCTGCGCCGCACGCAATTCACTCCACGCTGTCGTAATATGTTCGCGACCGGTGCGAATGTTTCCGATGGCCAGTCGCAGCATGTATTTGCCCTCAATCTTGGTGTGCGACAAATACGCTTTCCCGCCTGCGTTCACACGCTCCATCAGCGCAGCATTCACGCGCGCGATGTCGTCTTCATTCATGCCGGCCGGCGCATACCGAAAACACACCAGCGACAACGTCACCGGCGCCATCAGTTCCCAATTGCCTTCGTAATGCACCATCCCTGCAAATTCACGCGCCAGTTCACAATGATGACGAATACGCTCGCCCAACCCTTCAGCGCCAAATGCGCGCATCACCATCCACAACTTCAGTGAACGAAAACGACGGCCCAACTGAATGCCGTAGTCCATCAAATTCATCACGCTGTCGGCCTGTTTCGTGATGAGATACTCCGGCAACAGTGCAAACGCCGCCTTCAGGATTTCGGGACGTTTTATGTACAACACCGAACAATCCACCGGCGTGAACAACCACTTGTGCGGATTGACCACCAGCGAGTCAGCGAGTTCAACACCATCCAGCAAATAGCGCAGTTCGGGAACGACCGTGGCACTGCCGCCGTATGCTCCATCCACGTGCACCCAGCAACCAAACTCCTTTGCGATTTCGGCAACCTGACGCACCGGATCAATGCTGCTGACGCTTGTCGTACCAACAGTCGGCACAACAGCCATCGGCCGATAACCGGCGGCAATGTCTTTCTGAATAGCAGCACGCAACGCATCGGGTTTCATGCGATACTCTGCATCAGTCGCAATCTTCACGCAGTTTTCGTGACCGATTCCAAGCGCCATCACTGCCTTGTCGACCGACGAGTGCGCGTGTTCGGAGCAATACACTCGCAACGCCGTGATGTCGCTGCGTCCGGCAAGCCCCCGCGTGCGCACATCGAGGCCAAGCGCTTCACGCGCAGCCGCGAGTGCGTAAAACGTTGACACAGAAGCTGTGTCGGTGATTTCACCAAACCAATCGTCGCTCAATCCCATCAACTGACGCAACCAACTCAACGTAACTTGCTCAAGTTCTGTTACGGACGGACT
>JBDTTO010000926.1:0-2021 GCA_039930585.1 Gemmatimonadaceae bacterium | reverse complement strand
AGGGGGTCGCGGGTTCAAATCCCGCCGTCCCGATGGCGTTGTAAATCGTTTCATCACAAGCATTTATGAGAAGCAGCCACGACGAAAGCCGATGGCTGTTTTTTTGTTCCTCGGAATCACATCGGAATCACGCTATCAGATAGTTCTTCACGCTGTGAGCGCTTTATCAGCACGGTCGAGAGGTGCTTTCAGGTTGATTGCACCGCTTTGCATCGTGTATCGTCATTCAATCATGAAACTTTCCATCGCCGCAACTATCATCGCCGGCGCCATCGCATGCAGCAATGATCTGACTCAGGCGCAGGCGCAATCAGTAAATGCTGGTGCTGTGAGACAAGTCGTGTCCGGCGATACCGTTACGGTGACATACATTTGCGGAAAGACATTTCGCGTGACGAGTACCACCGGTTCAATCAATTTCCGGTGGCGCGCTTACTCGACGACGTCCGACTCAGGAGCTTTGGATGTGGCACAGAAGCTCCCGGGGCGCACGTACTCGGAGCAATTTTTCACAATGGCGACGCAAGATTCGGTCAGAGTGTATCGCGGGTCATACGCGGCGGTGCCAGTAAATGAGCGCAACACCAACATCGCGCCGTGTACTCCCCAACACGATACGCTGTGGCCAGTGCTGAATTCGTCCACTTATTACGCGCATCTTGACACAACGGTAAAGATCGCCGGCGTTGTCGCAGCAGACAGCATATGGGGGCGAAGTCTTCGGTTGATTACCGACGGCACCCTCTCACGCAGTGATGTCGCGAGCTTAGTCGCGCCCTTCAGATTTCGGGTCGTCGGCAATTTGTTTCTAAATACGATCTTTCTGTTGCGGTACGATGGGAACCCTCAGCTGCAATTCTTGAAGTCCGCGATGGACAGCGTAAAAGGAAAGGCGCACGTGAAGTTGATACGGGCGATTCCACTCATTGACGGCGGCAACCCTATCTCCCATTCACGGACACCGATGGGATAAATCAATTCAGAACGATCACTTAGCCTCGAAACGTCTTCGGGGCTTTTGCGTGTCCTCAAGTTTCCAGAAGCACACCCGTTCACATCGTCCAGCAGCGGTTCGCGAGCACATAGTTTCTCTCTTGTTTATCATGAGGATGCGCTTACCGATTTTTGTGCGCGCATCAAGCTCTTGTTTTCGACCTCGACTTTGGGGAGTGCTATGCTTCGCACGAATCGTGAGTCTGTGCTGTTGACATTCGCATTGTTGCTCGGACTCCTGGCGGCATCGCCCCGCTCTGCCAGAGGCCAATCGCGCCCGGCCGTTGTTCGAATTCCCGATGCTCCCACGTGCTCAACCTGTTCGATCATCCTGCAACAGATTGCGATTCTTGGTGCGCGGGAAGGGCCAGGCGAAATCGATCGGCTACCGATCGCGATTCGGGAGGATCGGCAGGGGAGATTCTGGCTCTTGACCGGGGCTAACGAGCTACCGCGCGTTTATGGCGCCAAAGGCGGGTACGTCGGCACGGTCGGCCGGTCCGGCGCGGGCCCGGGTGAGTTCGTGGGTGCCGCGTCGCTGATGCCGCTGCCTGGCGACTCGATGCTGATCGTCGATCCGTACGCGTCGCGTGCCACGGTTGTAGGGGCGGATCTCAAGCCTCGTCGTACAATGGTGTATCCCCGGGATATCCAGCCTGAGTTTGCGCTGGAGTGGCCACGTTCTGTCGTGCTCGAGGGATGGATTCCCACCGGCGCGCAGGCTGGACGCCAATTGCATAACGCGTCCCTCGCTGGGCGCGAACCACAGATTACGCAGTCATTTTCGCCGGATTCATTAAGGTGGCGTCGCCAATATGACTTGCCAGCAGCGGTGCGAGCCGTTGCCGGAGCGGCCGGGTTTTGGAGCTTTAACACATATCGATATCGATTCAGCCGCTGGTCGGCGAGCGGGAAGATGATCGCCGATTACGAGCGCGACGCCGGCTGGTTTCCGCGCAAGGACCGGATAATTCCCCTGGGGAATACCGAAACTCCTCCGCCTCCGACATTTGTTCGCATCATCCCGG
>JBDTTO010000925.1:0-2029 GCA_039930585.1 Gemmatimonadaceae bacterium | reverse complement strand
GGCCGCCGGGCTGAACGCTCTCGAAACGAAAGCCCAATACGTCGATGCCACCGAACTGATTTTGACGGATGGCATGCACGGTGGTGCGTTTCCTAACTTGCCAGTCACGGACAAAATGGTGCGTGACAAGCTCCGTCCAATGATCGCGAAAAAAATCATTCCCGTGGTCCCCGGATTTATTGGCGGCACAACCATGGGAACTGTCGCAACGCTGGGCCGAGGTGGCAGTGATCTCACGGCAACGTTGTTGGGACGCTCGCTCGGCGCAGCCAGTGTGTCGCTGTGGAAAGACGTTCCCGGGTTGTTGACGACGGATCCACGACTCGTTTCATCAGCGCGCGTGATTCCGCAACTCAACGTGCGCGAGGCGGCGGAGTTGGCGTATTACGGCGCGAAGGTGTTGCACCCGCGCGCGTTGATTCCGCTATCCACACGCACGTTGCCAGTGTTTGTACGTCCCTTCGGAGATCCCAGTAGCCAGGGCACCGAAATTTCCACGCGGCGCACGCTCGCGCGTTACCCGGTGAAAGCGATTTCCGTTGTCACTGCGCAAGCACTGGTCACGGTCACGGGCAACGGCATGCTGGGCGTTCCGGGAATTGCGGCGCGAACGTTTACGGCGCTCAACACCGCGAAAATTTCGGTCGCGCTTATTTCACAGGCTTCATCCGAACATTCCATTTGTTTGTGCGTGCCCGCCGCGAGCGCTGCGCAAGCCAAACAAGCGTTGAATGAAGCGTTCGCGATGGAAGTTGCACGTCGGGAAATCGACGGCGTCGAAGTGCAGTCCGGCATGGCAATGATTGCGGTGGTCGGACTGGGAATGGCCGGTGCGCCAGGCATTGCAGCACGCGTGTTTCGTTCGTTGGCAGAAGCGACCGTGAACGTTGTGGCAATCGCGCAAGGTTCGTCAGAACTCAACATCTCGGTGGTTGTCGCCGAGAAGGAATCGTTAGCCGCGGTACGTGCAATTCACTCTGAGTTTCAGCTCGACAAGATTGGCGGCGGCGGTGTCGAAAGCAGCGAACGCGTTGATGTCGTCATACTCGGCTTCGGTATGATTGGTCGTGAACTTGTGCGCATGTTGCCAAGTGCAAAGGCCAAGGCGCAGCTCAACGTCGTCGGCTTGATTGATCGCAGTGGCTATTTGTTTGACGCAGCGGGATTTGGCTCGCGACAGTTGCAGACGTTGGCCGCGGCTAAGTCAAAGGGAGTGGCGCTTGCGTCAATGAAAGGTGGAAAAGCCGCAAAGTCCGACGCCGCAGTGGCGCACATTCAGCGTCACGCGCTGTCGCGTCCTATTCTGGTTGATCTCACCGCTGACGACACGATGTCCGCGCTGCGCGCTGGTGCGACGGGCGGAATGGATATCGTATTGGCCAACAAACGTCCGCTTACGGCGTCACGCGCGGCCGTCGATGAATTGCGCGCGTTGATTGCGCAACATCATGTGCGGTTGCGTCAGGAAGCCACGGTTGGTGCGGGGCTGCCCGTGATGGACACATACGCCAAACTTGTTGAGTCGGGTGATCGCGTGTTGCGTGTTGAAGGTTGCACGTCGGGTACGCTTGGATTTCTGTTGTCGGATATCGGACGCGGTCGCGCATTCAGCGACACGTTGCGCAAAGCGATGGAAAAGGGATACACCGAGCCTGATCCGCGCGATGATTTGTCGGGAATGGATGTCGCGCGAAAGGCGCTCATTCTTGCGCGCATGCTGGGATATTCCGGTGAACTCAAGGACGTCGCTGTGTCATCGCTCGTACCGCCCAACGCACAGAAGATGCCGCTCAAGCAGTATCTCGATTCGCTCGAATCATTTGATGCGGATTGGAAAGCGCGACAGGACGCCGCCAATGCGCAAGGCAAGGTGTTGCGTTACGTGTTGTCGGTAACGCCGCGCAAAGTAAGTGTCGGATTGCAGTCGGTGCCACGCAGCCACCCGTTGGCGAGTTTGAACGGCACGGACAATCAGATTGTGTTCACCACCAAGCGGTACAAGGAAAATCCATTGGTGATTACCGGACCG
>JBDTTO010000924.1:0-2036 GCA_039930585.1 Gemmatimonadaceae bacterium | reverse complement strand
TATTCGCATGAGAGTCTGGCTCAACACAGTTCGCCAATCGATGGGTCGAGTGCTTGCAGTCGCCGCGTTTGGGGCGCTGCTGGTGGCGTGCGATGGCGATGAGCCAACAAAATCGACCTACAATGTCGTGCAGGTTGTCACGGTGAGACCCGACGCGTACGGCATTCGCATTGGCAACGCGTTGACGTTTACTGCAACCGCACTCGGAGCAGGCGGTCAGATTCTAGCCGGAAAGACGTTCACATGGACGACCAGCAACAGCGCGATCGCCACGGTCTCGTCGACCGGAGTCGTCACTGGTGTTTCAGTCGGCACCGCGAAAATCACGGCCAGCGTTGAAGGGTTTTCCGGAATTTCCAACATTGAAATTCTTCCGTCGATTCCGCGTAATTTTTCCATTGTTGACGTGCAGTTCACGCAAGGTGTGCAATTTCCCGACGGTTCCATCCCGATGCTTCGCAGTGGCAACGCCGCTGTCGCCAACGTCATGCTTGCCGCCAATGATCTGCTAACCGCGCAAACGACACAAGTTGTCCTGCGCTTGTTTGATGCGAATAACGCATTGGTTCGCACCGACACAGCGGTTACAGGCACGCTCTATCTCACGACGCCGTCAACCAGTTCGCCCACCGTTCAGTTTCTGATTCCATCCAGCGTTCTACAATCCGGTTTGCGGTGGCAAGTCGAACGAGATCCCAAACATCTGTTCGCCGACGAGACGGCCGCGGATGATGTCTTTCCGCGCCAGGGTACCAATGCGCTGGCCATGACAGATGTGCCACCGCTGTCCGTGCGTTTTTTGCCGATCGCACTCGTGGCGCATGGAGTTCAAGCGGTAGTCGGTGCAACGCAGCTTCCCGATTTCACGCGCACAGTTGAAAGCGTTTTGCCGGTGGCGACGATCACGCGCACACTTGCTCCTGCGTTTTCAACGCAGGCAACGTTCGGTCCACCACCGCGCGGCGGTGACCTGCCGTTCTGGAGCCAGATCCTTGGCGAACTCGATCTCGCACGGCTGGTCGACGTGAGTGACCGTTCGACTTACTGGGTTGGCGTCGTTATTCCGCCGCCCGGTTATTCGTCGACAATCTTTGGCGGAGTCGGATTCATCCCTTCGAATGGCGCTGCGACGGGATCGGGTTCGCGCGCGGCGGTGCTGGTCGGACCCGGTTGGTATGCATCTTCCGTAGCAGCACGCGACGGAATGGCACACGAATTAGGACACAACTTCGGGCGCTCTCATTCACCGTGCGGAAATGTGCCAAGCGGTGTTGACGCGTCGTATCCGATTCCAACGGGCACAATTGGAGTTCCCGGTCATGACGTTTATTCCTGGGCAAAAGGACTGGCAGCCTCTGCACAGGTTGTTAACGGAGAAACGGGCGACGTGATGGGCTACTGCGCGCGACCGTGGGCAAGTCCATACACGTACGACGGTGCATTGCGATTTCGTCGCGCGGGGATCACTACGGCAATCAGCACCCAGGCAGCACGTCAACGCGTGCTGATCGTGCGCGGAAACGTTGGCCGCGGGCAAGCGGCAGTGCTTGAACCGGCGTTTATCGCCACGGCAATTCCCACCGAACCTGATGCAATTGGTCCGTATCGTCTGGAGGGATTGGACGCCAAAGGACGCGTGCTGTTTGCACGCTCGTTTGCGCCCGCTGTCGTTGATCACGCTCCGGACGCTGGGCCATTCACGTTTGCGTTGCCGCTCACAGGCGCCGTTGAATTGTCATTGACAACGCTCCGCGTGATCGTTCCAGGTCAGCAATCAACAGTTAGACAGAGCGTGGTCGATGGCGCAGCACTCCCGTCGGCTGTCAGCGCGACACAATCAGTAGCAACGCTCGTGCGGAGCGCCAACAACAGCATCACCGCAACGTGCGTTGCGCCATACGCGGCAGGCATTCTCGTGCAACATCGTACCAACGGTTTACTGGCAACGAACGCCAGCGCATCCGCAACCTTTGTAGCCGCGTCCGGAACTCCACTCAATGTTCAATGCAGCGACGGCGTACGCTCGGTCAATTCCG
>JBDTTO010000923.1:0-2043 GCA_039930585.1 Gemmatimonadaceae bacterium | reverse complement strand
CGGGTTTCAGCCTGAACATGTATGATCAGGCGAGCATCTATTCGCAGATGATTCAATCGCGGACGTATCCCGAAGGATTGTTTACGGGATCACCGGCTACGCTGGCGCAGATCAGGGATCGCATTCGATAACAAACACACTCTGCTCGCTCGGAATTTTCTGAGTCAGCAAGTGCGCTAACAAAGCAGCAAAACGGGCGCTGCTATCGGCGCCCGTTTTTACATTCCCACCGGACCGAAAATGCATCGCATTCGACCAGTTGCCGCAGCAATTGCATCACTCACCGTTGCAACACTTGCGACCACTGCCAGCGCGCAACGCACGGCACCGCCCGTGCCAAAGCAGCCGTACACGATGGCGGGCAAGTCGCCCGTGTATGCACCAAACGGAATTGCTGCGACAAGTCAGCCGCTTGCGACCTCGGCGGCGCTCAAGGTGTTGGACGCTGGTGGCAATGCGATTGATGCGGCGGTAACAGCGGCATCGGTGTTGTCGGTGGTCGAACCGATGATGACCGGCATTGGCGGCGACATGTTTGCCATCGTTTGGCTGGCGAAGGAACACAGGTTGGTCGCGCTGAATGCAAGCGGTCGCGCGGGTTCGCTCATGACGCGCGCCGAATTGCTCAAGCGTGGTCGTACAACGTCAATTCCGCGTGGCATTGAGACGGTAACTGTTCCGGGCGCGCTGGCCGGATGGCAAGCATTGCTGGACAAATACGGCACGATGAAACTCGCGCAGGTGTTGCAACCCGCAATTGGATACGCGCAAAATGGTTTTCCTGTTACGCCCGTAATTGCAAACGATTGGGCCGGACAAACAAACATTCTGCGTCGTGATGTTGGCGCGCGTGCCACGTTCCTGCGTGACAGCCAGCCGTACAAGACGGGCGATTGGTTTGTGAACGCGGACTATGCGCGCACGTTGCAACAAATTGCGAAAGAAGGACCTGCGACATTTTACGGCGGCGCACTTGGTCAGAAGCTTGTAGCGCGCATCAAGGAATTGGGCGGTTTCGTCACGCTCGAAGACCTGCAGAAGAATGCGCCAAACTGGGTGACACCAATTTCAGTGCCGTTCAAAGGGTATCGCATTTGGGAGATGCCGCCCAGCAATCAAGGCATCGCGGCGCTTGAGATGTTGCGCATTCTCGAGCCGTATGATCTGAAAAAGATGGGACTCAATTCTGCGGAATATCTGCACGTGATGATTGAGGCCAAGAAACTCGCGTATGCAGATTTGGTGAAATACGTGGGTGATGCGGATCATCTCACGCTCAAGCCTGAGCAGATGTTGTCCGACGCCTTTATCAACGAACGTCGCAGTCACATTGATTTGAAAAAAGCGGCTACGGTTGTTGAACCAGGACCGGAACGTGTTGGTGGTGAAACGATCTACCTCACCGTTGCTGACAAGTTCGGCAACATGGTTTCATTCATCAATTCGAACTTCGACGAATTTGGTTCAGGCGTTGTTGTGCCGGGCACTGGATTCGTATTGCACGATCGTGGTGCCGGCTTCACGATGGTTGATGGATTGCCGAACACTGTTGCACCAGGAAAGCGTCCGTTTCACACGCTGATTCCGGCGTTCATCACCAAGCCGGGTGCAACACCATCAGCGGATGGCAGCACGGACGAACCGTACATGAGTTTTGGCCTGATGGGTGGTGCGATGCAGGCGCAGGGACACGCGCAGTTTGTGATCAATCATTTGGTATTCGGCTTGAATATTCAGGAAGCGCAGGATGTTGGTCGATTCCGCCATACGTCAGGTGTGCGTGTGAGTATGGAATCTGTGATTGACGGTGGTGTCATCGCAGCGCTCAAGGCGTTGGGTCACGACATCCAGATTACGCCGATGGGAGATTTTGGTGGCAGCCAGGCGATCATGAAACTGCAGAAAGGTTGGGTGGCGGGTTCGGATCCGCGTAAGGATGGTCACGCGGCTGGAAACTGAGCGAAAAGCAATCACGCGGAGACGCGGAGGAAGCGGAGACGCGGGGAAACAACAAAAGAAAAGAGAAAAGTTCTTAAAGATTCT
>JBDTTO010000922.1:0-2045 GCA_039930585.1 Gemmatimonadaceae bacterium | reverse complement strand
TTTTGCAACGGATACGCTGGAAGGTGATGTGTCCGGTTCGGCGGTTATGGTCGGATCGCTGCCTGCGTTCAGCGCGAACGTGTCCCTGAGCGCCCGCAAAGTGCAGGTGGGCATCATTGACGTGCGTCGCGTGTTCGGTTCCCTGCGAGCAACCGGCTTGCCCGATCATGCGCATTTCGATGCGACCGCCAGCATTGACGACATCACCGGCATCGCACAGGTGAAACTCGCAAACGCTGAGTTCAGAATTGAAGACGCGAGTCCTGACAGCGGTCGTTTGCTTGTTGATGTTGTTGCGCGCGATACATCGGCCTTACGTTTGCGCGGCGACTTCACACGGAAGCTTGGTGTGCTGGCCGTCAATCTGGATTCGGTTCGTTTCAACTATGGCGATGTTGTCTGGCAGAATACGCGTCGTGCGCTGCTCGTCAGCGATTCGTCCGGAATCAGCATTGATTCACTGTTGGTGCGCTCAAATCAGAATGGCGTGTTATCGCTGAACGCAAACGTGCCCGTTGACGGCGAGGTGAGCGCGCTGCTGCACGTCGAACGTTTTCCTGCGGGCGAAGTCACATCGTTCGCGTTGAATTCAAAAACGCGATATCGTGGGCTCCTCACCGGCGAGACGAAACTGTCCGGTTCGCGCTTGTCACCACGTATTGTGTGGAACATGATTGGTGATTCGGTCGGAACCGTCACGATCAGTGCACCACCACTTGTTACGGACGGCATCTATCAGGACAAACGCCTCGTAACACATCTGGTGCTCGAAGATTCAGTTCGGAGTCGGCTGCGTTTCGAAGCGCGCGTACCAATCGATCTGACGTTGCAGTCGGTTGAAAAGCGTTTGCTTTCGGAAACCATCGACGCAGAAATCGTCGCCGATACGTTGCAGCTTGCAGGACTGCCAATTGCCGTTGAAGGCATGAGCGCACTGCGCGGCTCATTGGCTGGACGAATTGCACTGTCGGGAACTTTTGATCGTCCGGTTGGCACGGGACGTCTCGTGCTCGACAACTTCTCGGCCTCGGCGGATGCGTTGGGCATCAAGCCCGATGCCGGTCAAATGGTGCTGGTTGCCGAGCAGGACCAGGTGACGATCGAACGTTTTCGCTTTCATAGTGGCGAGCGTTTAACCGACACCGTCGGTATCAGCGGCGTGCTGCGGTTTCCGGCCAACAAGCCGATGACCATCGACGCAACGGTCGTTGCAAACAACGCGGAGTTGGCGCATCAACGCGATGGCACCGACCTCAATCTCAGCGGCACTGTGACTGCCAAGGGCGAACTGAAACATCCCGATGTTACGGCGTCACTCTTTGTACCGAAGGCGAATCTCGTGGCGAATCCGCTTGGTGCGCGTGCCGCGCTGGATTTGAGCAGTGCGCAATCCCGTGAACTGCTTGGCGCGGCAGAAATCCCGGTCGCCAGTGGTGTCGTTGATCCACTCGCCAATCTGGGTCGGTACATGAATGTCACGCGTGCCTCCATCACGATGGGCAATGAAGTGTGGGTGCGCACGCCTGAAGCTGCGGTGCAGCTTTCTGGCGAACTCGATATCAAAACCGATGTCGGCGGACTGCTGGCGTTTGACGGAGAAGTTGCCGCAAACCGTGGCACCTTCCGACTCGAACTCGGCCCCGCCATTAAGCGCACGTTCAAAGTTGATTCCGGAAAGGTTCGGTTTTACGGCAATGATGCGATTAAACCGACCGTCAATGTTTACGCTACGTACATCGTGCGCGTCACCGGTGGCTCCGAAACGCCCATTCACGTTGCCATTACGGGAACGTTCGATCAACTCGCACTCAAGTTGTCCACGGACGATGACGTCTTCAGTGGCGCGCCCGAAAGCGAAGTGATTTCGCTGCTGATCTTTGGCGCGCCGTCGTTTGCACTTAATGCAGAGAGTCAAAAAACCGTAGCCAGTGTTGTCGCGTCATCGGCTGGCGGTATTGTCGAAGGTTATCTCCAGAAACTCCTTCCCGGCTTCAACACCCTGCAGCTTTCCAACGCGGGTGATCAGGGCCTGGGTAAAGGGTTGC
>JBDTTO010000921.1:0-2045 GCA_039930585.1 Gemmatimonadaceae bacterium | reverse complement strand
GGTTGGTTGAAAATTGATTGCTGTTGCAACGCCCATTGATGGCGGAACAGTCATTCCATTGTCGGTGATTGGCTCAGACCGCGGAATGCTGAACTGAAAAACGCCGCCGTTGCCTTTCCCGGCAAAACCAAGCGCTTGCGCGACACCAACCGTGTCGATTTCGATGGCCGGCGCGGGAGCGGGTGCTGCGGACGCTGCACTGGCGAGTGGCATCGGCGTTTTACTCTGTCCAAGCGCCGTATGAATCGCGTTCGCGATTTTCGCGGCGTCGCCATGCGCAGCGATGTGCATGTACATGATGCGCGGTGATTCGTGCAGCACATGATTGTGCAGCGCCGTTTGCTCCACGCCATTTTGCTGCAGTGAGAGCATGACCGGACCAACTTCGTCTTCGGTCAGCACAAGATCACCCATGACCATGACGTCAGCATTTGGCGTTGCGGCCACGCGTTTGAAAGCGACCCACGAACCCAACGCAAAGGTCGGTTTAAGCGTGACGCCATCCGCGATCACTTTCAGGTCGCTTCGCGGAAAACCGAACTTGAGCACGTCACCCGGCTGCATGGTCCCTTTGCCGCCAAGAGCCTGCTGCACTGCTACCCATGCGGGCCCGCCATTGGCGGGAATTGTCGAAGTGCCTTGCGCATGCAGTGCAGACCCGCTGAATGTGATCGCGAGGGTTAGCCAAACCGGGCGCATCCAGCGGCGCCGAAACTCCGAAGAACGTTCAGGCTGTTGTTTTGACATCTTCGACCTGGTTGGGTTTTGTAGAACCGTTGGCGCTCTCCTTATACTAGAGCGGCGTCTTCGGCGCCGCCATCGCGCGCAAGTTCCACTCGAAAAATGTCCACGTGCGATTCCACGAATCGCGTTGCTCCGGCGTGTCGTTTCGCTCCAGCGTCTTCGGATCCACACGACGACTGAACGTGTGACCACCGCCTTCATCACCACCACCCGGATTGTCGTACACCTTCACTTCGGCCAAATCCGGCTTCTTCACCTTGAGCGCATTCACCAACTGTTCCGCCTCAACAAAGTTGACATTCGTATCATTGGTTGCGAAATGCACCATCAACGGCACGCGTAACGCATCAACCTGATACAACGGCGAACGCTTGATGTATTCCGCCTGCTTTTCAAATGGCAATCCACCAATAGTCGGCTCGGCCGCAAAATCCAGAGCGTAGGTCGGCCCTTTGTAACCGAGTCTGAATACGAGATTGGTAACCGGCACCACAGCACCCGCTGCGCGAAACGGATGCGATTCACGCATGACAGAAAGTGCCGAGATGTATGCGCCGTGGCTCCAGCCCATGACGCCGACGCGCGTTGGATCAACATATGGCAACGCCGCGAGATACTTTCCGGCCGCAACAATGTCATCAACTTCGCGACCACCGTAATCGATGGCATTGTAGAGCGCTTTGCCGTGACCCGCGCTGCCGCGATAGTCCGGCGCAATGATCACGTAACCGCGCTGTACAGCCTCCACAACAAACGGCAACATCAGTTCAGTCCAATCGCCATGCACACCACCGTGAATCCACACCATTGCCGCGCGCTGTTTCGGAGCGCGTCCGGTTAACGGCTGAAAGATGTACGCCGGAATTTCGAGACCATCACTGCTCTTGTACGTGATCTTCTGAAAGTCGGCGACACCCTTCAGTCGCGCCGAATAAATGCTGTCGGTCACGAGCTTCGCTTTTGCGAGCGCCGCAAAATTTCCCTGCGGCAGCTCGGACGGTTTAATGCCGACGTATAGCAGTCTGGCGCGCGCTGTGTCGATGGGGATTGTGCTGTCGCGCGTGGCGCGGGCGAGTCCGGCGGGCCGCTGAGCGGCGGCAGTGGTCGTTTGTGCGAAGTTCACAACACAAACGCCGAGGGCAAGAAAAAGTGTGCGCATGTTTGTAAGGGACGCAGCAGTCTCGGGACCCTTACCAGTGACACTCCCTCCTCTCACCACGCCGCAATGCAGCGTCGGTTCAGCAGCTGGCACAAAAACCTCACAGTTCAGGTTCTCTTCGCGATCAGCGCCGGTATGTGTT
>JBDTTO010000920.1:0-2046 GCA_039930585.1 Gemmatimonadaceae bacterium | reverse complement strand
TCGTCGTCCACCAACACTGTCGGATCGATATTCTGAATATTGTTGGCAATGGGAAACGACTGCGAAACAATTGGACCAGCAGGACGCGCATCCACCCACGGGCCGGTTGGTGAATTCGATACGGCTACACCAATCGCAAACTTGTCGCGATTGGTTGTAACAGCCTGCACGACCGGCGCATACATATAAAATCTTCCATCAACTCCGCGCACAATCTGCGCCGCATACGCCCGTCCCGGTGTTGCCCATTTGAACACTGCATCCGGTTTCAGGAAGTGCGGATAGTGCGTCCACTTTCCGGACATCGGATCGCCGCGCGTTTCCAGCATCTGCCACTCGGGCATCATGAAATCATTGACGCCCTGACGTGCGGTGTCGCGTCCGGTCAGTACATACAACGTGCCACCTGCAACGAATGGCGCGGGGTCGGTTGTGTAATCGGCACCGCTTGAAAGAATCGGATTTGATTTTGCTGAGACTGCACGTGACTCAATCGCTGGGTTCGGAGCAAACGGTTGATTGCTGTCCGTCGTTGCGGTGGACACGGTGTTTCCCGCGCAGCCTGCGAGCATGGCCGCCGCCAACGCCATTGTGCTTCTGACTCTTAATGTCGGTTCTTTCACGAAGGCTGGCGCGAGAGGACTTTGGGTCACGTACTGACGACGTAGAATGTTCTGCACGTTCGACGTTGGCGCAATTGGAGGCCGGAATAACAATCGTCGTTGAAAAAGAACGAATCGCACGCATCGAAAATTCCTTTGACAAAACCGCCGAGCGGGGCACTATTGCTAAAGAACTGGCCAGGCCGTAACGATCGCAAACGCAGCAACCTGGGAGAATAATCGTGAAGTTGGATCGCAGAACGTTTGTTGCGTCCGCAGTTTCACTCGCGGCAGGAGCTGCTGTCTCACCGGCGCGCGCATTCGAGATTCCACCGCGCCCAACCAACACCGACGACCCACTCGGCGTTCGTGACGACTTTCCCATTCTGCAAAACGGCCGAACGTTTCTCAATTCCGCGTACATTACGCCCAGTCCTCGTGCGGTAACGGCCGCGGGCGTAGCGTTTCTGCAGGCTAAGGCCGAACGACCGCTGTCCGTGGGCGAGATGCTTGGGAAGAACGGCGCCGTTCGCACGCAGTTTGCGAAGCTGGTGAATGCCGAACCCGAAGAAATCGGATTTGTGTTTGCGACAACCGAAGGTGAAAACATCGTTGCGAACAACGCCCCAATGCATCCCGGCGACAATGTGGTCGTTGATGATCTGCACTATGACGGCGCCCTGGTTGTGTATCGTGAACTCGAAAAACGTCGTGGCATCACGCTCAGAATTGTGCGACATCGCGATGGCGTTGTCACACCCGCCGACATTGCGAAGCAAGTCGACAATCGCACGCGACTGATCTCCGTATCGTTGGTATCATCAGTAAACGGTTTGCGTCATGATGCACGCGCGCTGGCCGATCTCGCGCGCACGCACGGCGCACTGTTGCATCTCGACGCCATCCAGGCGCTTGGCACATTTCCCATCGACGTAAAAGCGATGGACACGGATTTTCTGTGCGCGGGGACATACAAGGGTTTGCTGGGCGGACGCGTCGTTGCCCTTTGCCGAAGTGCAGCAGCTTGGTGCGGGACTGTCGTATCTCGAAAAGATTGGTGTCGCGCGCATCGACACGCATTTGTCAAATCTCACGCGAAAGCTTCGAGATGGATTACTCGCGCAAGGTTTCAGGCTCTTCACGCCGCACGACAATCACTCGGCCATTGTCGCATTTTATTACGTGAAGCCGATGGCGGAAGTTCGCGCGGCGTTCGATACCGCGAAGATTGATGTCACCGTTCGCGAAGGGCATGTGCGCGTGTCAGTCGGACTGTTCAACAACGCGGAAGACATTGATCGCTTGTTGGTCGTGACGCAGCGAATGGCGTAGCGCTCGTCGATTCGTCGAAGCAGCGGCGGTGTTGCACTAAATCCATTCGCACGCTGGCGTCTGCTTCGGTGCGATTCCAAAAAATTTCAATGCGATCCTCATTGCCACAGGT
>JBDTTO010000919.1:0-2048 GCA_039930585.1 Gemmatimonadaceae bacterium | reverse complement strand
AATAGCACGGTAGTCATGCTATGACAACCTTGGAGCGATCAAGCGGTATAACGCCTATTAGCCCGCGTCGCATAGCACCGCCATTACGGCGTTATGCGACAACTATATGCGCTCGATAGCGTTTAAGCACCGTATCACGTTATCCAACGCCGCGTATCGCGTTATGCAACTCGCTCGCCGGATATCGCGATACGCAGCAGCGTAACACGACGTCGCTACGCAGCTACTTCCTCAATCACCACACCCCGCTCGGCCAACATCTCAAAATACTGCTCCGGCGGAATACACTCATCCGTCGTATGCACGCCCGGCGAAATCGCTCTCGTCGCCTGCAACTGCCCGGTTATGGACAACGTGTATCCCGTAGTCCGCATCATCGCCGTGATGCCGTTTGCCGCGTCGTATTTGTCGACAAGTTGCCAGGCCCGCGACGCTTTAACTCCCCCACGCATTCCGGTCACAACAACGCGCAACGCCACCAAATCCGGACTCTGCGGTTTCTTCAGTTTATCCCCAGCCACTTTCACAAACACATCACGCGGCACAACCGAAACGCCTTTGACATCCACCGCGTCCTTCGACATCAAGCCGAGCTGTTTAACGCCCGCCATAATCGCCGCATGACCCGGATACCGCAGCGTCTTGTATTCCATCACCGGAATCTTGTTCGCATACCGATACACCATCGTCGACAATCCACCGGCCGTGTGAAACGCCTCCAACTCTCCCGTTGGTTCCGGAAATGACACCGACACAATCTCGGTGAGCGCATCAACTTCCGTCGGCTTACCATCGCGAATAACCAGCGACGGCGTCGTGTAATAATCGACTACACCCTCAATGCTATACACAATCTGATAGTTGAGCGGCGGCTCGGGATGCTGCGGCAATCCACCCACGTACATCCGCACACTCTCAACACTGTCAAACTGATTGATACCGTGCTGCGCAATGATGTTGACCATTCCAGGCGCGAGTCCCGTATCCGGCACAACACTCACACCCTTGATGAACGCCTCACGATCAAGCTTCTTCTGCTCAAGCACAATCTCCGTGTTACCACCAAGATCCGTGAAATGCACACCAGCTTTCACCGCGAGTTGCGCCAGTTTGAGATTGAAATAGTACGGAATCGCACTCTGCACCGCGTCAACCTGCGACATCACTTGCAAGACCGCCGCCTCATCACGCACATCAAGCACGGTTGGCACCAATCGCCCTGTTGCCAACGCCGCATGACTCTTCAAAAACGGCTGCAACGCATCAACCTTCAAATCCGCCAGCAATACCCTGGTGACTTCCGGATTCTGCAACAGATCAAACGCACACGCCGATCCCTGCAATCCAGCACCCAATACGAGCATCCGCATGGCGCACTCTCTCTATGTAAAAAGTTGATAAATCGAATTTAAAGACGCACGCGATTACGCCCATCCGCCTTGGCGCGATACAACGCCGCATCAGCACGCGCAAACAAATCCTCCACCGACTCAATGCGCGCCGCAGGAAACGTTGCCACACCAACACTGGTGGTCAAACGCAATCCCGGTTTGTCCGAACGCACACCAAAGTCATGCGACTCAATCGCCACACGAATTCGCTCGGCAAATGTCTCCGCACCCGCATCATCAGTCTCCGGCAACAACACCAGAAATTCTTCGCCACCATAACGCGCTACCGTGTCGCTGCCACGAATGGTCTCGGTCAGCAACGCTGCAACATCACGCAACACGTCATCACCAACCAAATGTCCGAACGTGTCGTTGACGCGCTTGAAATGATCCAGATCAATCATCAACAACGCCATCGACGAGTCATACCGCAACGCCCGCTCCATCTCGGCAGTAATTCGCTCGGTTAACGCACGACGATTGAGCAACTGCGTAAGCGCATCAGTATGCGCGAGCTGCTCAAGACGCGCGTTATCAGCCATGGTGCTTTCCACCATTTGCGCACGCTGAATTACTGCGACCGCCGCGTTGATGACGTCCTGTGCAAACTCGAGATCCTGCGGACCCAGCGGCGCCTGATCACGCGTGCGACGCACA
>JBDTTO010000918.1:0-2048 GCA_039930585.1 Gemmatimonadaceae bacterium | reverse complement strand
CCTCAGCGCGACCACCATACTTCGTTGGATCAGTCAGCGGATCAATCAGCTTGATCTGCTCAAATACGGAGCCAGGCCATCCGTGCGAGATGAGCATCGGCATTGCATTCGGATTTTTTGATTTGACGTGAATGAAATGAATGTCAACGCCGTCGATGTTCGTAATGAACTGCGGCAGCGCGTTGAGCTTCGCTTCACCTTTCCGCCAGTCGTAACCGGTCGCCCAATACTTCACGAGCTCCTGCAACTGCGCGAGTTGCGGGCCCTGCGAATTGTCGCCGGCAGTTTCCTTGTCGGGCCAACGCGTTGCGGCAAGCCGGCGACGCAAGTCGGTGATAGCGGCTTCCGGAACATTCGCGTGAAATGGACGGATCGCATCCGACGCAAGCTTCGCGGCGCTGTCGTGCTCAGTCATGGTGGTCGTCATTGTCGTCTCGTTGGATGTTGGTCTCGTGGCGGCGAGTGCGACAACGCCGCAGCCAGCGATCGTTGCTGTGATGGTCAGTCGGCGTCGCCATTCCCGACTGCGAATTCCCGGCGAGTGTGGCCCATCGTGCGGCGTCATCGTGGTCTCCGTACGTGAAGAGTTGGTCAGTCCAATCCGTCATTGAATCAGACGTGCGAACATGATGCGTGTGCGTGAAATGCAATTCGATTCGACGATGGTATCGCCAATACTTTCGTGTCCATTGATGCGACACACTTCCGCCGACGAGCGCTATTCATCGCATCTGCTGCACTGTGCGTTGCAGTTGCGCGGCCATTGTCACGAGTCCCGCCAGTGAATCGGCCTGCATCTTTCGCATCATGCGTCCGCGATGCGCCTTTACAGTCACTTCGCTGATTCCCAGATCGCCTCCAACCTGTTTGTTCAAGCGGCCGGCAACCACAAGTGCCATCACTTCACGTTCACGTTGACTCAATGACGATGCGCGATCACGCAACGCCCGCACTTCGGCCGAGCGTGATTGAGATGCAGAGTTCCGCGCTATGGCGTCTCGAAGTGCGTCAACCAGTGCGTGTTCATTGACAGGTTTGGTCAGAAAGTCGACGGCGCCCGCTTTCATGGCGCGAACCGTTGTTGGCACATCTGCCTTTTCCGCAATCACAATCACCGGAGTTTCGGTGCGATCAAATCCGCGACGCTGCAGATCATCCGGAACATCGAGGTTGATCTGTGCGAGGTCGATCAACACGCACGACGGCGTAGCAGAACTGAGGCGTGCGAAGAACGCATCCGTGCGCTCAAACGTTTCGGCCTGCCAACCCGCGCCGCGTACAACCGATGCAAGATTTCGGCGCACTGTGTGATCGGAGTCAACAACAAATACGGTCGCAGTAGCTTTGAACATTGGAGTAGCCTCGATGAGCGGGTCAGACAGCGTCTGGATTGACTGCGCAGTGGTAACCGATGCGCACCAGACGATAAGGCCGTCCAACAACTGTCGCGTCTGGCATTTGGGACGCTTCGAACACGCTCCTTTGCATTGCCCCCGCGTACCCCAAATGGGCTACAGCGCATTCGCCTTCGGCGCCGCACACTTATCGGGTGAATCGACCTATCCCACCTGAGGTATTGCTGCTGTTCACGCCTGCGCTGCTAATTAGAGCATGACAATCAGGCTCCTTATCGCCGACGACCACGCTGTGATGCGTGCGGGTATCGCTGCGATGCTCGCATATGACACCGACATCAGCATTGTCGGCGAGGCAAACGACGGGCTCGAAGCGGTCGCGAAGTTTGAATTGCTGAAACCCGACGTTGTTCTGATGGATCTGCGCATGCCGAAGCTCGATGGCATTGGCGCAATTCGGGAAATCACAAGCGCTCATCCGAACGCGCGCATTCTTGCACTCACCACATACGAAGGTGACGCGGACATTTTTCGCGCACTCAGCGCCGGCGCAGTCGGCTATCTCGTAAAAGACATCCTCGGCGACGCACTGACCGAAGGAATTCGCTCGGCCGCAGCGGGCAAGAAAGTGATTCCACCATCAGTCGCGCAAACACTAGCCGAGTTTACACCACGTATTGAATTGACTGCGCG
>JBDTTO010000917.1:0-2054 GCA_039930585.1 Gemmatimonadaceae bacterium | reverse complement strand
GCATGCCGTACGTGGCCGCACTGCATGGCGACATTTTCTATCCAACTTTTTTGCTTCGCCTCGTAATGCGAACCGATCTCGCAATCACGTGGAGCTTTATTACGCACTTGTTTCTGGCAGGGCTGTTCACGGTGGGGTTTTTGCGTTCGCTTGGCGTGTCACGCTGGGCCGCACTGTTTGGCGGCGTGGCATACATGTTGTCCGGGCCGATTACTTCGTACGCCTCGTCCGGCGGCGACAGCCAACTGTTTATCGCCGCACTGTTGCCGTTGGCCTTGTGGATGTTGGTGCGCGCCGTGCGCGATGCACGCCTCTATGCGTGGGGTGTTTTTGCGCTCGCAACTGGACTGGCCGCACTTTCCGCAAACCCGCAATTGCTGCAGTACTTCCTGCTGACCTGCAGCGCGTACGCAGTGTTTCTGGTGTGGACTGCCGCGCGTGATGAATCCGCCGCAACGCTTCACGCACGCATTCTTCCGGTCCTGGCCAGCGCAGTGGATTCAAAAGACTTTCACACCGAATCCAGTGTTGCGCGCGCCAACACAACGCACCGAACAAAACTCCTCGTTACCCGCTTGGGCGCCGTACTGGGCGCAATGCTGCTCGGCCTCTGTATCGGTGCCATTCAGTATTGGCCCGCGTTGGGATACCTGTCGTCTTCGGCGGTGGCAAACGGAAATGACTACGCCGCGGCCACCAGGTTTTCGCTACCTCCCGAAGAACTGCTGAACACGTTCCTGCCGCAGTTTTCCGGAATGTTGCAGCGTTACTGGGGACGCAATCTGGTTAACCTGCAAAGTTTGTATCTTGGCGTCGTCGTGTTGATGATGGCACCACTCGCGTTTGGCGACGCATCACGCAAAACACTCGCACGTTTCTGGCTGGGTGTCTGCGTTGTCGCTGTGTTGTGGACGTTCGGAAGTTATACGCCATTTTTTAATCTCGTATACACGCTGATGCCCGGCACGAAATTCGTGCAGTCGCCACGCGCAATGTTCAGCATCGTCGCGATTGCGCTGTGCGTATTGAGCGCTCTAGGCGTTGACCGGGTACTTGCAAGGCAAGTCAGTGCACGCTCGCTCAACCGACACCTGGCAGTCTGGATCTCATTCGCGACAGTGCTCGTTTTACTCAGCGCATCGGGAGCGCTCAACGCGTTTTCGCAATGGTTGATTCAGGGTACTCCGTCGCTCCTGGCAAACGATCAAGCGTATGCGGCCCGCGTTATCAACAGCAGCGGACGAATGCTGTTGCTTGGCACGCTGCGTAGTCTGGCGGTTGCATCGGCAATCGCATTGGCCATGAAAGTGTTCCAGCAACGGCGCATCCGCACAACAACACTTGCGGTCGTACTTTTGCTGACGTGCGGCCTGGACCTGTGGTCCATCGCACGCCGGTACTGGATTTTTTCCAAACCGGCCGCTGAGCTGTATCTGAGCGATGCGATTCTTTCGTATCTGCAAACGCAGCAGCAGCCAGGTCGCGTTTTCGTCTATACAAAAACCTCCGATTTTCGAACGGCAACCGACCCGTATTTTGGAGTCAGCGGATTCGGAGACGGCGCTGGACTGATGGTGCATGGCATTCGATCGGTGTCCGGCTATCACCACAATCCACTGGCACGTTACGAAGCACTCACCAATTACGGCGCACTCATCGATCCCGCTTTCTGGCAGCACGAAAATGTTCGCTGGCTCTATTCGAACGCGGAAATTGCCGACACCGTGCTCAAGAAAGTGATGGGTCCAGTGACAAATTCGGCAGGCTCAACGTCGGTGTTGTACGAAATGCCGGGCGACAATAATTACGCGTGGGTCGCGAGCAGCTTTGGCAGTCGCACGGACACGGCCGCCATCAAGGAATTACTGAATGACTCGTACAATTCACGTCGCTTTGTTTCGGTTGATACTGCAACCGTCATCAACGGTGTGCGCGTCGCTCCTGCCCCAGCGCTCTTTTCGGAACCGAGCGCGATCACCACAACAGTTGCAGCGTTCAGTTCTGGCCGAGCAACGGTGCAACTGAGCGCTCCGTCCGAAACGGGAAACGCTCTT
>JBDTTO010000916.1:0-2066 GCA_039930585.1 Gemmatimonadaceae bacterium | reverse complement strand
CCAGGCGCGGCGCGTGATTCAAGGTTCACAATCAGGAAGCCGTACTCTGCCGTCACACTTGGCGTGGCGAATGATTCCGTTGGTGTGTTGCTGCCCGATGCCGGACCGCCGTACACCGGCATGAGAATTGGATACTTACGACTCGGATCAAAATTTGACGGAAACGCGATGGTGCCACGCAACGGTGTTTTGCCGTCGGCCGCCATGAACGTGAACATCTCGACTTTCTTGAGTTTCAACTTGTCGAAGTTGGTCATGTCGCTGGTTGCAAGATCGGCGACCGTCTTGCCCAATCCGTCAATCAACTTGCTCGTTGGTGCGACATCATGCGTCTGGGCAACATCAACGAAATATTTGCCGTCTGGCGACAACGAAATCGTGTGATTGAATGCAGGATCGGTCAAACGTTTGTCGTTTTTGCCGTCAAGTCCCACGCGATGCAACTGCATCTTGAGATGATTCTCACCGTCGCGCGCGGTATACCACATCGTGTTGGTTGCTTCATCAACTTTCACGACGTTGCCAACTTCGGCGCCCAGCGTTGTGATCGGATTGATGAGTTTTCCCGTCATGTCGTACAGATAGAAATTGCGAAAGCCCGTGCGCTCCGAGCTCCAGATAAAACGCTTCTGATCCTTGAGATACTGAATGAACGGACGGTTCTCGACCCAACTTGGCAGCCACTCTTCCCGCACAATCACCCGGCATTTTCCGGTGTCCGGATTACACGCCGTGAACTCCATGATGTTCTGGCGACGGTTGGTGCGATTGAACGTGATTTCCTGGCCGTCCGGTGTCCAACCCACTTTGTACACGTAGTGACCGACCACTGAGTTGTCGAGCGGCTTGCCGTCGCGCACATCCATCTTCACCGATTGTTTCGTGGCCACGTTGTACACGAACAGATCGACTGCCGGATTCACTACGCCTGATTTCGGATACGCTTCGGTATCAACGGAGCTTTGAATTTTCGTTTGATCGAGCTGCAGAAAATAGTCGGGCACGCCGCTTTCATCGAAGCGGTAGTAGCCGAGGTATTTGTTGTTTGGCGCCCACCAGAAGGCAGTTGTTTGCGCGAGTTCTTCGCCGTACACCCAACTGGCTGTGCCGTATTTAATGCGCTTCTCAATGCTGCCGTCGGTCGTAATTTTCTGTTCGTTTGAGCCGTTGGCCGCGCTGACAAACATGTTGCGTTCGCGATAGAGCGCTTTGAGTGTGCTGTCGGGCGAGAGTGCGCTTTCAAATTGCCGACCGCGTTCCGGACCACCGCCACCGCCGCGCCCACCACGACCACCGCCAACTGCGGCATCGCCAGCAGGTGTGATCTTTTTCGTGGCGACATCGAAGCGATTGCGTTTGCCATCAAACGCGTATTCGAACGATTTGCTGTCGGCGGCCCATGTTGCGTTAATCGCTCCCGACTTCACCGGCGCGCCGCCTTGCTGGATGGCAGTTTGCATCTTTGCGAACTGGTCGTAACCCGGCATCGTTTTGAGGCGATCCTGCGCGCCGAGCGATGCGGAGAGAGTCAGCAGCAGTGTGGAAGGTGCGGCGAACAGGCGCGTGGCAGCGACGAAAAAGCCTTGAGAAGCGCGCGTACGAGAGGTCATTGTGACGGAAGTGTGCGAGGGGTGGGCCGACCTTCGAAAGATATGATGACTCCGGCTACTGGACGAGACCCGTCTCAATCCGGATCATCAGGAGGTCGCGCTTGGTCCCGCGCACTGTCGCTTCACACCACGTCCCGCCAAACGATGCTAAATCGGAAAATTCGTCAACTGGTTTCGCTCAGTCTCATGCTCGCGAGCGCTGCGCCCGCAGCTGTGGCGCAAGATGCGGCGTACAACGTCAAGCAGAACTACGCGAAGCAGGAAGTGATGATTCCGATGCGCGACGGCGTGAAGCTGTTCACGATTATTTACGCGCCGCGCGCACAAAGTGAGAAATATCCGATTTTGTTAACGCGTACTGCCTACGGAATTGCTCCTTATGGCGCCGACAACTACCGCGCGATTGTTGGCCCCAACAATATGTTCGCGAAGGAAGGTTATATCGTCGCGTATCAG
>JBDTTO010000915.1:0-2067 GCA_039930585.1 Gemmatimonadaceae bacterium | reverse complement strand
TTCAGCAGGAATTGGGAATTGATGGTGAGGGCGACGTCGTTTACGTGAACTGACGGACGTTTTTAGTCACAGGACCAAGGTGGCGACAGCACAGCGCTAGCAAGCGCTCACCCGCCTCCCCCTAACGGCTGATAGAACCATCGGGCCGGTTTACGCAGGTTACTGGAAGCGCTGCAAGCCTCGCTCCCGAAGTCCGGGATGACCTGGTTCATGAAGTTCATCTGTGCAGCTGTTTCTACCGAGGTAACATGTCCAATTCAGAATCCGGCGCGCCGAATGGCGCGCCAAACGGGGGCGGGGGCGGCGATGCGCTCCATGCGTTCTCCGACGCACTGGCCAATGCCGTAGCCGCATTGGCTCCATCAGTCGTCGCGGTTCACGCGCGACGCCGAATTCCCGCCAGCGGCGTCGTGTGGCGCAACGGTTATGTGGTGGTCACCGACCATACCATTCGCCGTGAGCGCGACATTACCGTCACGTTGAATGACGGACGACAAGTGGCGGCCACGTTGGTTGGCCGCGATGCATCAACCGATCTCGCGCTGCTCAAACTTGCCGACGACTCTGTTCCGGCTGCGCCGCGCGCACCGTCCAGTGATTCGGCGCGCCCCGGACACATCGTGCTTTCCGTTGGTCGGCCTGGCAGTGCAATCACCGCAACGCTTGGCACCATTCACGCAACTGGTGGTGAATGGCGTACGTGGCAGGGCGGTCAGATGTCAGAACTGATTCGTGTTGACATGACGGTGCATGACGGATTTTCCGGCAGCGCACTGATGGATAGCGCGGGCCGCGTGCTTGGCATCAACAGTTCCATTCTCTCGCGTGGTGCACCGGCGACAATTCCTGCCGCGACTGTTGATCGCGTGGTTGATCAGCTGTTGTCGGGCGGTCGCGTGCCGCGCGGATGGCTGGGCGTTGGTACACAACCGGTGCGTTTGCCGGAAAAGGTGCGGGCTGACGCGAATCTCACGCAGGAAGTTGGCTTGTTGCTGGTAAACATTGCGAGCAACAGTCCGGCCGAAGCGGCGGGTTTGTTTGTTGGTGATACGTTGATTTCGTTGGCGCATACACCAACGCGCGAAGCCGAAGATGTGCTCGCAATTCTTGGCCCCGACACTGTTGGCAAGACGCTTACGGCGCGGATCATCCGCGCCGGTGCGGTGCTTGAAATCCCGGTGGTCATTGGTGAATCACCGCATGCCGCACCACGTTCCGGCCCCGGTGGGCATGGTGGTGGAGAAGGCGGAGCACCGGGCGGTGGTGGACCATTTGGTAAAGGTCCATTTGGCGGAAATCCGTTTGGCGGCAATCCATTCGGACACCACCACGGTGGGCGCGAACATCGTCGTCATGAAGGACGTCGTGAGCGTGAATTCTTCAATTCCGATGATGAAGGCATGTACACGGATGATCAGCGCGCCTATCGTCGACACATGCACGAACGACACGAAGCGCGCATGCGGAAGGCAGCCGAAGCTTTCGAAAAATTTCGCGAATTCAGCCAGTCATTCGGACTGGGGTTTGCGAGCGGCTGCGACCCCAACAAATCGCACTGAACTGTTTCCTGATTGCCTGACGTCGGTGCAATAACGCGGGTGATGATGGCATTCAGTGCGGCGACACCACCGATCGGTGTCGCCGCACTGATTGGCGCGTCGGACATCAGCAGCAATAATTTTCTGTTTGTGTCGCGCGCTATTGATGCGATTCGCGAAATTGGATCGGCGCCGGACATCGAGAATGCGCGTCGTGCCGCGGTCGCGGCCGCACTTGGCTTTGATGTTGTGGTTGTTGCGCTGCACGATGAACTTGTGCGTCTGAATGAACGCTCGGTGTCACTTGGCGTTGAAACGCTGGCCGACATTGGCGTGCCGGTGCTGATGCTGACGGGATTCGGTCGCGAGAGTGAAGATGACTTCGCACTTTCCGCAGCATGGCTCAGAAAACATGTGCGTGGCGTGTTGTCGATTGATGCGAACGAGCGTGAACTGTCGTCGGCGTTGCATGCAGTCGCGGCAGGTCACGTGGTGGACATTGCCTCGGAGCGCACGCTGGCCGATGGGC
>JBDTTO010000914.1:0-2068 GCA_039930585.1 Gemmatimonadaceae bacterium | reverse complement strand
GCTGGCGCGGAATGCCGGCTCGCTCTTCCAGATCATTCAGGGAGAGCAAGCTGTCCTGCCCGTCATGCTCAATTATCACTTAATCGAAAAGGGCATCTATGTCTGGGAAGGCGAGACGCGCTTTCTCTCAACCGCGCACACGCCAGAGGATATTGAGCGATTCGTCGCGGCCCTTAAAGAAAGCGTACAGGATCTGCGGGCAGGAGGATTGCTTCCAGCACCGCTGCGCGCGTTGCGACTGCGCTTTGACCAACTGCCTGAATGTTGATGGCGTTGTCCAACGCATACAACTCAAACATGTAGTGATGCACGGGCCCGGTTGATGGTGCAGCCGGACCACGATAGTACGGACCTGTTCCACTGATCTGTCGCAGGTTCGGCGCTTGTGAACCTTGCGGAACACCTTCAGGCAACGACATCGACGTACCGGGAATTCCCCACACCATCCAGTGCAACATGTCGTCGGTGCCATCGCCAGTTGCGGCGTCGGCGTCATGTACGATCAGCACGAAGCTGCGCGTGGAATCTGGCGCTCCAGTCCACGCGAGTGGTGGCGAAACATCGTGCCCCGCTTGCGCATGTTTCATTGGAATCACGCCGCCATCACTAAACGCCGAACTTGTGAGCGTCATGTTGCGGATGCCACCGCGACCCCCGCCGCCACCTCCACCACCACGACCTCCCGGCGCTGGTTGACCGGCCGGCGGAGTTACTGGTGGCGACGTTGGCGGATTTTGCGCGCGTGCAACATCGGCACACACCACCGACGCAATCAAACCAAATAGTGCGAGGTACTGACGATTGTTACGCATCGCGGCGCTCACTTGTACGACGCCGGCTGAGTCTTGCGCCACGCGTCATAACGCATGCGCAACGTCTTGACCGGATTCAGATTTTCGCCGGGCTTGATGACGTTGTTGCCCGGTTGACCGGGCTGCGTTACGGTGATGTACATCGAATACTTGCCGTTGTTGTGCGAATCACCATTCGTATCATTCTTGTTGGCCATCAGAATGTATGACACGTACGCGGTGCGGCCTTCGCACGGAATGGGCGGCTTTGAACCGTCGGCGGGAAGCACTGGGCACGTGCAGCGGCTGTCGCCGCCATACTGATCGGCGGTTTCGAGCGCGGCCATGACGCGATCAGTCAGCGCGCCATTCGTGTACAAAAATGCTTTCACCGCATTCGGTACCGCTTCGCCCGGACGCAGAATGTTTCCCTGAATCGAATAATAAATCTGCGTGCCTGGGACCTGACCCTGAATGTCCTGCGACACATAGCCGTTGGTCAAACCAGAATGTCCGGCAGTACGTCCCTGCAAATCGAGAATGCCGAACTGTCGTGTTTGAAACGCCGGATCGGCCGAAAGCATTTCGATAATACGTTTGGGATCGGTGCCCTTTTGCAGTTCGGCGTACACCAACATCTGATTGGCGTGTGTGCCATCAACGCCGGCCTGGCACGCGGCCACACCTTTGCCCGGCACCACAACGGCCTGGATGTTCATGAGAAATGCGTCAGTGTTATTGACGCACGTGGCCGACGCAATCACCACTCGGCCCGTCGCAAGATCGACGGCGATAACGGACCAGGTGGCATGCGCCGCTCGCGGCAATACCAGCAGCGCGAGCAGAGTGAGGGCGCGGCCCAGGGCGCGCGCAAACGGAAGTTTGATCATGCGGCAATTGTGCACGCAAAACGTGCTCAGGCGCAAGATCAGTTGCGTACGACTATCCGCCTATTCCCCGCGCAACACCCGCATGGGATCTGCCATCGATGCACGTCGGGCGGGCAGATAGTTGGCGAGCAGCGTTACTGACACAAACAGCAACGACATTGCGATGTAGGTCACCCCATCCAGCGGACTGACACCAAACAGATATGCCTTGAGCGCCTGTGACGCGGCCACTGATAGCGCGAGGCCGGTTAACACGCCGATGCCGGCCAACTTCATACCGTCGCGCAGCACGCCGCGTTGCACGTCGCCGCGTTGCGCACCCAAGGTCATGCGAATTCCAATTTCGCGCGCGCGCTGTCCGACCGAATATGCGACGATGCCGTACAG
>JBDTTO010000913.1:0-2072 GCA_039930585.1 Gemmatimonadaceae bacterium | reverse complement strand
GCCGCTTCGACACGCGAAATGATTCATGCGTAGACTGCTCGTAACTGGTGGCGCGGGATTTATCGGTGGAAATTTTGCGCACTATTGGACAGCGCACCATCCCGAAGATCGCATCGTCGTACTGGACGCACTGACGTACGCCGGCAATCGGGACACGATTGCATCGCTCATCGAGAACGGTGATATCACGTTTGTTCACGGGGATATCACTGACGCGCCGCTGCTGAACGGCTTGATGTCCGAACAAAACATCAACACCATCGTGCACTTCGCCGCAGAGTCGCACGTGGATCGCTCAATTGTTGATCCGGGTGCGTTTGTTCGCACCAATGTGGTCGGTACACAAATTCTGCTCGATGCCGCCGTGCGCGCGTGGAGCAGCGCTGATGGATGGAACGCTGGTGTGCGATTTCATCACGTCTCTACCGACGAAGTGTACGGATCACTCGCGCCCGACGACCCGCCATTCACCGAGCAATCGGCGTACGCACCCAACTCACCGTACGCCGCCAGCAAAGCGGGATCGGATCATCTCGTGCGCGCATACGCGCATACGTACGGCATGCCGACCAGCATCAGCAACTGCTCGAACAACTACGGCCCGTATCAGTTTCCGGAAAAGCTCATTCCGCTCATGATCGTGAATGCGCTGCACGGGAAATCACTGCCTGTGTACGGCGACGGACAACAGGTGCGCGATTGGCTGTTTGTCGAAGATCATTGTGCCGCGATCGACAGAATTCTGCATGCGACGGTCGCCGGCGACACGTTCAACGTGGGCGGCCGCGCCGAGCGAGCGAACATTGATATCGTGCACGAAATCTGCGCGTTGATCGATAACCGATTTGCAACCAACGCGGACCTCGCCGCACAATTCCCGGAATGTCCGTCGGCCAACGGCAGATCGACCAAATCGCTGATAACGAATGTGAAAGATCGGCCGGGGCATGATCGACGATACGCCATCGATCCATCGCGCATCAGCGCGGCACTGCAGTTCGAGCCCAGCGAATCAATAACTACAGGACTGGCCCGAACTGTCGACTGGTATCTGGAGCATGCGGCTTGGTGGAGCGCAGTGCAGAACGGGAGTTATCGCGCGTGGATCACGCAACAGTACGGCGATAACTCGCGCACCTGAGAACTGCGCTTAAACGACTTCGCTCCAACGTGAATTGAGCTGTGCCGTTCCCCAGAACTTGTTGCGCTCAATCACTTCAACGTTGATGCGCGGACCATTCAACACGTGCTGGTTGCTGTCATCGTCCCACAGAACGAGACCAATCACGTAGTTGCCCGGCGGAACATTCATCTGGATATCCAGACGATGTTCGAACTTCTTGGCCAACGGCAACGACACACCACGCTGTGGGCTTCGCACCGAATGGATTTCGTTGCCCGACACAACCTGGCGAACAAAGAATCCGAGCTGCCAACCGTGCGGATATTTCGAACGGAGGCTCTCACCCGAGAATACAACCGACAAGTCCTCGCCCGAGGGAATCGCAAGTCCGTTCAGCGATGCGATGCTGTTGAAGCGAACGCCGACTCTTTCATCATCGTTCTGAAACTGCTCGGATTCCGGCGGATGCAGATACGCGTTTATGCAATGCGACGCGCTGCCCTGCGCCTTCACCTGACCACGCTCCAGCAGGATGACCTTGGTGCACAGTTCGGCAATACGATCGAGCTGATGCGAAACAAGCACAACGGGAATACCGCCCGTTGCCATCTTCTTGATTTTCGCAAAGGCGCGCGCCTGAAACGCGTGATCGCCAACGGCCAGCACTTCGTCAATGATCAACACGTCGGGCTCAAGATGTGCTGCAATCGAGAAACCCAGGCGCGCGTTCATGCCGCTGGAATAACGTTTGACGGGCGTATCGACAAATTCTTCGATGCCTGCGAATTCAATGATCTGATCGAACTTCTGACGCACTTCTGCTTTACGCATGCCCATGATGGCACCTTGCAGAAACACGTTCTGACGTCCGGTGAGATCCTGGTGAAAGCCGGCCGACACTTCGATCAGCGATCCGATCTTCCCGTCGATATGCACGCGACCTTTCGTG
>JBDTTO010000912.1:0-2073 GCA_039930585.1 Gemmatimonadaceae bacterium | reverse complement strand
GAAACGAGAAGGTCGTCTTGCTTGGGAACAACCTCTGGAAGCGGCGATACGGCGGTGATTCGTCCGTTGTCGGGAAAACGATTCTGCTCAACAACACGCCTTACACTGTGGTTGGGGTGATGGGCGAAAAGTTCATCTTTCCGGCTGGAACCGACATGTGGTTGCCGCTGGCGCTGCCGTTTTCCTGGAAAGGCACGACGCGCGAAGCGATCCGCCAATATTTGCCGCTCAAAAATATTGTGAAACTCACGCCTGGCATGGATGCATTGACTGCCGGCAAACGCGTGCGTGCGCTGTTTGAACCGTATGCGACAGCGAAGGAACCGGTAAAAGTTTCTGCGTCCGAAGTAGTGCGTGCGTTGCAGGAAACGATGGTGAAAGATCGTCGCACCGCACTGCTGGTGCTGATGGGTGCGGCCGCGCTGGTGTTGCTGACCGCGTGCGCGAACGTCACCAATCTGCTGCTTGCACGCGCCGCCGCGCGTCGTCGGGAAATCGAGATTCGCGCAGCGCTGGGGGCCTCGCGTTCGCGCATTGTACAACAGCTGCTCACGGAAAGTGCACTGCTCTCGCTTGCGGGAGGGTTGTTGGGAATTGCGTTCGCGTACAGCGGTCTGCAACTCCTGACTTCGTTGATGCCGCCGCAACTGATTGACCTGGCTCCACCCGCGATTGATTCACGCGTGCTCGGATTTTCATTGTTACTCGCCATGGCAACCGGACTGCTATTCGGACTGTGGCCGGCGTTTGGAGCAGCGCGCAAGTCAGTGGCTTCAACGGCATCTATGAAACGGAGTGGCGGTTATGCAACTACTTCGCGGGATGGACGAACGTTGCGAAGCATTTTTGTCATCAGCGAGATGGCGTTCGCATTGATGCTGTTGATTGGAGCGGGGCTGATGCTGCGCAGCTTTCGGGAGTTGATGAGTACGGATTCTGGACTCGAGATCGATCGCGTGGCGACGGTTGAACTGACGCTACCGGGCACGCGTTATTCGACCAATGCGGAATTGAAATCGTTTTACGAGACACTGCTCGAACGCTTGCGACTTGTTCCGGGTGTGACATCAGCGGCGGTTATCAGTGATCTTCCGTTGCGCGGAGAATTTGGCATTGGATTAAGTGCTGAGGCAGAAGGTGTTAAGCCAGATCCAAATGCGGATGGATTGTATCCGCAGTACATCCGCGTTTCGCCTGACTATTTTCGCGTCATGGGAATCCGGATGCGTGCCGGCCGGTCCATGAGCGAACAAGACGATCGCAAGCAGCCGGTTGCAGTGATCAATCAGGCCATGGCTGATGCACTTTGGCCCGGGCAAAGTGCGGTTGGAAAACGATTCAGTCTGGGCGCGTTTCCGGGTGAAGTACCGAGCTACACGACAGTCGTTGGCGTGGTTGCGAATGTGCGTGCCCAATCCATCGATCAGGCGCCAAAGGCACAGATGTATTTTCCATTCAGCGAAGAACCGACGTACTTCGCCGGTGTGATTGTGCGTGGCACTGGCGATGGACCCGCACTGCTCGCAGGTTTGCGTTCGGCGGTCAGAGCAGTTGATCCAACGCAGCCAATTTACAATCTGCAAATGCTGAACGAGGCAGTTTCGAAAACTGTCGCACCGCGACGCACGAACACTTTGCTAATTGCAATGTTCGGATTGCTGGCCGTCGTTCTCGCAGCATTCGGCGTGTATGCTGTCATCGGATACGGCGTTACGCAGCGCACGCGTGAAATCGGAATTCGCATTGCCCTGGGCGCGAGTGTGGCCGGTGTGTTGCGCATGGTACTTCGTGAGGGCGTCGTGCTTGGATTGATTGGTGTGGTAATCGGAGTTGGCGGAGCCTGGGTGCTGTCACGCATTCTGGAGAGCATGTTGTACGGTGTCAGCGCGCGCGATCCGTTCACGTTTGTGGCGGCACCTCTGCTGCTGATTGGAATTACGATTATCGCAACACTGATTCCGGCGCGCGCGGCATCACGGGTTGATCCCGTCAAGGCAATCAGAACGGAGTAGCACTCGGACACAGGGCGCGTACATACGGATAGTCGATGCGGCGGTTCTTGCCACCACTCGG
>JBDTTO010000911.1:0-2075 GCA_039930585.1 Gemmatimonadaceae bacterium | reverse complement strand
ATGCTGCTGATCCTGTCGCGATATTCGCTGCGCTGACTTCCGATGCCAGCAAAGATCCGCCGGCACGAATTGGAGTGACGCTGCCGTTGGTGAGTGTCTGGCCAAGTTGGCCGTTGCCGTTCATGCCCCAGCAATACACTTCGAACGTTTGTGTCACGCCGCAGCTGTGTACGGCACCAACTGACAAGTTTCGGAAGCTGAATCCGCCTGCAACTTCGCGTGGTGTTGATGTTGCGTTGCCCTGACTTCCGAGGCGACCGCCGGTGCTGCTGCCCCAGCAATACGCCGAACCGGCCGCAGTGAGTCCGCAGGACAATGATGCTGATGCGTACAGTGATGTGAATGCCGGACCAATCATCGGGCGTGGCGTCATGCTGAGTGTGTTGCCATTGGAAATCGGCAATCCGTTGCCTTGTTGTCCGTCGCCATCGGCGCCCCAGCAGAAACCAGCGAAACCAATCGTTACACCACAACCGAACGACGAACCTGCAGTGATACTGTTGAGAGTAATACCACCGCCAACGGCTTGCGGAATGTGATTGCTTGCGCTGTTGCCATTACCAAACTGGCCCCACTGGTTATTGCCCCAGCAGTAGGCGCGCGAGTCCGTTGCGACGCCGCACATCTGATCAGCACCGGCGGAGAGTGAGCGGAAACTGATGTTGCCCGTTACCTCGACCGGTGCGGCGGAAAACGCGAGCGTTGGCACACCCAGCGCGCCCCAGTTGTTGTTGCCCCAGCACATTGCCTTGCTGTCCGTGCGAATGCCGCACGTGAAGCGTCCGTACGACGAGATCTGCACGAAGCGGAAGTTTGTTTGCAGCTGCACTGGTACGTTGCTGTTCACGCGATCGCCGGTCTGTGACTGGCCAATACGTGCGTCAGTTCCGTTCACACCCCAGCACCACACAATGCCACCGCTTGCGATGTTGCACGCGTGTTCAGTTGCAGTGGTGAGTGAGCGATACCGGATGACGACAACATGCGTAACGATCGCTGACTTGCCTTCGCTGATCGCGCGAATCGTCGTGACACCGCGGTCAAGACCGGTCATGACGCCAGTAACTGAGTCAATCGAGGCAACTGTCAGATTCGAGCTCAACCACTTCACGTTGCGTCCCGTCAGCACCTGGTTGATTGAATCGCGTAACGTCGCCTGCATGTTCACGACGTCCCACGCTTCGATCGTGTCGGGCGTTGCAGTGATTGCGATGGATGCAACTGGCGCAACCACCGGCAGCGCTGCCACGGCAATATTCACCTGCGCACTCTTGCCTTCGCTGGTGGCGGTAATCGTGACATTGCCTGCACCAATACCTGTGACCTGACCTTCGAAGTTTACCGTTGCAACAGTGGTCGCGGATGACGTGTACGTGATGGTGCGGCCCGCGAGCACGTTGTTGTTCGCATCCCGTGTCGTCGCTGTCAAAAGAATTGAAGCGCCAACAATTATTGCATTGACGGGAGTAACCAGCGTAATGCTGTTCACTGCCGCCGGCGCTCCCGCAGTCACGGTGATTGCGGACTGCGCGGTTTTTCCTTCGCTTGTCGCGGTAATCGTTGCCGAGCCTGGCGTTACTGCGGCAACGAGGCCCTGCGTGTTGACTGTTGCGATGTTCGTCGCCGAGGAGGCCCACGTGATTGCGCGATTGGCCAGCGTGTTGTTGTTGGCATCGCGCGCCACCGCATTGAGCTGTGTGGTGTTGCCGGCGATCACGCTGGCGGTAACCGGGGTCATGAGCACGCTGCTGACGGCGACGGGTTCGTTGGTGACAGGACCCGTACTTTCGGAATCACTGCAAGCGGCGAGTGCGACGGCGCACGCGACCATGAATATGCGAGTCAATCGGAACATGATGTTGATCCTGAAACGCTGCGGGTGTGTGAACGTTGCGCAGATTCTGCGCAGGGAAAGCAGTGAGACCTGCTTCGCATGCAAGGATACGCATCGTGAATCCGGTGTCATTGGATCAAATGACCCAGATGCATCCGGGCGGTGACGCATTGGCGCGATCGCATTGGCCGCGTGAACATCGCGAGTGAGCGGATGACTTTTGGCTATGGGACAAACCCAC
>JBDTTO010000910.1:0-2075 GCA_039930585.1 Gemmatimonadaceae bacterium | reverse complement strand
TCCGTCAGTACACGCATGCCTTTTGTCACTGGCATGTTGCACGCGATATCGAACCATGCGCCGCCGTCGGCTTCCACTTCAACCATGCAGATGCGGCAATTGCCCGGCACGGAAAGATTGGGATGCCAGCAGAACGACGGAATGCTGAATCCCGCCTTCGTCGCCGCTTGAATAACGGTTTCGCCGTTTTGCGCCGTGACCGCCACGCCGTCAATGAAGAACTCGATCATCGGTGCGCCATGGCCGGTGGCTCCGTCGAACGCGCATTGTCACCAATGCCGGCCACTTCGAGACGACCGTTGTACATCGAGCGCTTGTTCTCGATGAAGTATTCAAACTCGTGGCGATACTTGTCGAGAATGCCAACGGTCGCGTAACCGGCTGCATCGCCCAGCCCGCAAATAGTGGTGCCATCGTTGGCGCGCGAAATCTGATACAACCGCTCGATGTCTTCGGGCCGTCCTTCGCCCGCGACCATGCGATTGCTGATGCGCTCGAGCCAACCCATCCCTTCACGGCACGGCGTGCACTGTCCGCACGACTCGTGATGATAGAATCGCAACATCACCTGCAGCAGTCGTACCATACACGTGCCTTCGGCGACGACAATCATTCCCTGCGAACCTAGCTGCGAACCGGCGGCCACAAACGAGTTGTGATCCATTGGTAGCGGCATGATGTCTTCGCGCGTGAGCACCTTGGTTGAAATACCACCGGGTACAACACACTTGAGCTGCGATCCGTTCAACATTCCGCCGCATTCGTGCGAGAGAAAGTTTGCAAACGGATAGCCGTATTCGACTTCGTAAACGCCGGGCGTATTGATATGCCCTGACACCGAAATGACTTGGGTACCTGGGCTCTCTGCCGTGCCAACCTTGCGAAACGCTTCCGAGCCGTGAGTAACGATGAACGGAATATTCGCGAGCGTCTCAACGTTGTTGACGACCGTCGGTTGCTGATACAAACCAGCGACAGTCAACCGCGGTGGACGATTGCGTGGATATCCTTTCTTGCCTTCAAGCGACGTTAGCATCGCCGACGCTTCGCCGCACACGTATGATCCGGCACCGCGATAAATCACGAGGTCGCACGAGAAGTCCGTACCCATGATATTCTCGCCAAACAATCCGGCCGCGTACGCTTCTTCGAGCGCGTCCGCCATGCGACGATACGGAATGTCAAATTCGCCGCGAATGTAGATGAACGAGTGACGACCCTGCAGCGCATACGAACCAATCAGCATGGACTCAAGGAGCAGATGTGGCACATGCTCGAGAAACCAGCGGTCCTTGAACGTGCCCGGTTCGCCTTCGTCCGCATTCATGCAGAGATAGTGCGGCTTTCCGTCATTCAGTTTCACAACGCCCCATTTGCGGCCGGCGAGAAATGCGGCGCCACCGTGACCAAGCAATCCCGAAGATAAAACTTCCTTCGTGATTTGCTCCGGCTTCATTTCCTTGAGCGCCTTTTCCAGCGCCTTGTAACCACCACGCGCTTTGTACTCCGCCAACGTGTGCGACGTTTGCGTAATCGGAAAGTTCATGAACATCCGCTGACCAGTCATGACGGACTGCTCACGGCGAGTGTGGCCAACAGTGCATCAACTTTGTGCGCGTCAAGATTTTCGTAATACGTGTCGTTCACCATCATCATGGGCGCGGTGCCGCATGACGCGAGGCATTCGACAGTTGATAGCGTGAACTTTCCGTCTGCCGTCGTTTGTCCGGGCGCAACACCAAGCTTGTTTCGCAAATGCACCAGCAATCCCTCCGAGCCGCGCATCGAACACGAAACGTTGTGGCACAGCTGCACGTGCCACTGCCCAATAGGCTTCCGACGAAACTGCGTGTAAAACGCGAGCACTTCTTCAATCTGAATACGTGGCACCCGCAAGTATTCGGTGAGATCGGTGATGTCTTCATCAGACACGTATCCACGATCTTCCTGAATGCGACGACAGCACGGAATCACGAGGGAGCCCTCGAACCCCGCGGGATACCGCTTCTTCCACGTTTCAAATTCAGGAATCAGATGCTTCATCGGTCGCACTCACCCCCGATCATGTTCACCGA
>JBDTTO010000909.1:0-2080 GCA_039930585.1 Gemmatimonadaceae bacterium | reverse complement strand
AGCGTTGGCGTAGCCGGCGCACGATCACTCACCAGCGGCTCTGCGCGACGTTCAGTAACGCGGTCAGGAAGTGATTCAACACCAACAACATCGCCCGTCGAGAGAATCACCGCGCGCTCAAGTGCGTTTTCCAATTCACGCACGTTACCGGGCCACTGATAAGCCATCAGGGCGTCCAATGCGTGCTCGTGCAACACTTTCGGATTTTCTTTCCGGATCGCGGCGTTGCGCTCGAGGAATTGATTTGCCAGCAACGGAATGTCATCCGCGCGCGAACGCAGCGGCGGCAAATGCAACGCGATGACGTTCAGGCGATAATACAAATCGCTGCGGAACGAACCGCGTTTGATTTCTTCTTCGAGATCACGATTGGTCGCAGCCAGCACACGCGCTTCAATCGGAATGGCTTCCGTCGCACCAACCGGAATAACTTCGCGCTGTTGCAACACGCGGAGCAACTTCACCTGCGTGGCCGGTGTCGTCTCGCCGATTTCGTCAAGGAAGAACGTGCCTGGACCGGCCGCCGTGAACAAACCATTCTTGTCTTTGACGGCGCCCGTAAATGATCCCTTGGTGTGACCAAACAGTTCGCTTTCCAGCAACGACTCGGGCAGCGCACCACAGTTGATACTGAGAAACGGATTTTCCGTGCGGTTGGAAAGGTCATGAATGTATTTCGCGACGACTTCCTTACCAGTTCCGGATTCGCCCGAGATCAAGACGGTTGAATCGGTTGGAGCAACAGTCTCCGCAACACGCAACACTTCAAGCCACGACTTGCTCTGTCCAATTGGACGACCAAACGTCGTACGCTCGCGCCGCTTGATTTCCTGCTTGAGCGACGTGTTCTCCACGCGCAGCGTGCGATGTTCAACCGCGCGACGCAGAATTGCCAACAACTCGTCGTTTCGGAACGGTTTCTGGATGTAATAAAACGCGGTCATCAACACAACCGGCAAATCGGCGTCCATCTGTTTCGCCGCGCTCAGGAGCTGCACGCCACTCACATCGGGCATGCGTACATCGCTCAGCACGATATCGGGACGCAGTTCATGCAACCGCTCGATGCCCTGCTTGCCACCTTGCGCCGTAAACGGCAGGAAGCCCTCGTTCTTGAGCAGAATGCGCAACGACTCAAGGATGCCCGTCTCGTCGTCAACAACGAGGACGCGCGGCTTCTGGTCGGGAGAAAGTGGCGAAGAGATCAAGCAGCAACTCCGGTAATTCGTGTTTCGTTTACAGCGACACCGACTTTCGGCATCGCGGTTACAACCTGGTGTTCGGCAGTCGCCGCTGTGACACGCTCTTGCAGCCGAGGCAGCAGGATTGTGAATCGCGAGCCTGCTTCGAGTGCATCGACTACCACCAGCCCATGGTGCGCATCAATGGCGCGATGCACGACGGGCAGCCCAAGGCCACTGCCACCACTCTTGGTAGTGACGAACGGTTCAAACAGCGTGTTACGAACTGACTCCGGAATGCCAGGGCCGTCATCACTGATGGCAATCACGATGGTGTCACCGTCCCAACGAATACCACGCGGACGCGACGTCGCTGTTTCCTCACGGGCCACACGTACATCGATGTGCACATGTCCGCCACTTTTCTCGAGATCGGGGCGAACGGACGCGGCCTGCACTGCGTTCAGCACGAGATTGAACACGGCGCGATGCAACAGATCCTCATCGCCGTCCATCTCCAGCGACTCGGGCGAGACGGCCACGGTCACATCAATCGCATTTACGCGATCAGGGTGCGCGATAGCCAACTGAGCTGCGCGACGCACAATGTTGCCCGCGTCCAACGGCACAAATCGCGCGACCTGCGCGCGTGCGAAATCCAGAAATTCAGATAACAACCGGCTCAGACGATCTGCCTCGCGCACAACCAACGTGTGCAGCACGCGCTCATCGTCGGCATCATCGTCCTGCTCGGCCGTCGCAGGCTGTTTTTCCAACTTGCGCGTCGCTTCATGCCGCCGCGCCAACTGTTCGGTTGCACTTCTTATGGATGCCAGCGGATTTTTTATCTCATGCGCCAACGACGCACTCAACTCGGCCACGGCCTCAAGACGCTCATT
>JBDTTO010000908.1:0-2081 GCA_039930585.1 Gemmatimonadaceae bacterium | reverse complement strand
TACTATTCCTACTTTTGCAGCCTCCCGAAAGTATCGGGGCAAAATTTAAGTTATTGCAACAAGCACAAAAAACAGTGCACCATCAACAACACCGCGTCCGTTTGACAAAGCGCGTGATGGACTCGTGCTTGGCGAAGGTGCGGGCACGTTGATTCTCGAGGATTACGAACACGCAGAGGCGCGCGGTGCGCGTATTTATGCCGAGATTGTTGGTTTTGGCACTAACTCTGATGGCACGCACATCACGTTTCCCAATTCGCTGATGATGCAAGCCGCCATGCGTCTCGCGCTTGAGGATGCAGAGCTGCCCGCAAGTGTTGTTGGTTACGTGAACGCGCACGGCACCGCGACCGATCATGGTGACGTTGCCGAAAGTCAGGCCACATTGGCTGTGTACGGTGACAAGACGCCCGTGAGTTCACTCAAGAGCTACATGGGTCATACGCTGGGCGCGTGCGGTGCGCTGGAAGCGTGGATGAGTGTAGAGATGATGCGCGATAACTGGTTTGCGCCCAACATCAATCTCACCGAAGTTGATCCGCGTTGTGCGCCGTTGGATTATGTGATCGATGAAGGTCGCAGATTGCAGTGCGAGTACGTCGCCAGCAACAACTTCGCGTTTGGCGGGATTAACACGTCGCTCGTTTTCAAACGCGTGTAGCTGTCAGGCGCGTCAAGCTGCATCCTTAGGCAGGATGCCCGGTTCCCTTCCTCAACCACTTCAGACGATGTCGTTCTTCGAGAGCGATCGCCTCTCCGCGGCCGATTCGATTGCCAAGGCTCAACACATCGCGTTCGCGCCCATGGTGTTTCAGGCGTCGCGCGCGTTGCGCAACCTGGGCATTCTTGGCGTGCTGCATCAGAGTCGCGACGTGTCGATGGAAACGATTGTCGAGAAAACAAAACTGCCGCACTACGGCGTTCGTGTGTTGCTCGAAGCAGGACTGGGTATTGGGCTCGTGACGTGCAAAGAGGGCGCATACAATCTGACCAAAACCGGTTGGTTCATTTTGCACGACAAGATGACCGTGGCCAACATGGATTTCTCGCACGATGTGTGTTACGAAGGATTGGCAACGCTTGATGAAGCAATTGTGAAAGAAAGCCCAACCGGACTTAAGGCGTTTGGCGAGTGGAGCACGATTTACGAAGGGCTCGCGTACCTGCCGCCGGCTGCCGCAAAAAGTTGGTATGCGTTTGATCATTACTATTCCGACGACGCGTATCCGTTGGTGCTGCCCATGCTCGCGAAGTACAACCTGAAGAGTATTCTCGATATTGGTGGGAATACCGGTCGTTTCACGATGCAATGTCTGCGGTATTTTCCGGACATTCGCATGGGGATTGTGGATTTGCCGAACATGGCGACGTCCACCGAGGCATCGCTCGCGAAGCATGGGTTTGGCGATCGCGTGTCCGTACATCCCAGCAACATGTTGGATGCGGCAACCGCGCTGCCAACCGGCTACGACGCAGTCTGGATGAGTCAGTTTCTCGACTGTTTTTCGGAAGACGAGATTGTCGCGATTCTGGAGAAAGTGCGCGGCGTCATGACCGATGACACCACCGTGTTCATCATGGAACCGTTCTGGGATTTGCAGACGCGCGAAGTGAGCGCATTTTGTTTGCAAATGACGTCACTGTATTTCACGGGACTCGCCAACGGTAACAGCCAGATGTACAGCGCCGAAGTATTTCTCAAGGCTGTTGCGCGCGCGGGACTGAAAGTTGTGGAGCAGACGGATCAGATTGGCGTCTGCCAGACACTGCTCGTGTGCAAAAAAGCGTAGCACGAAGCTGTGATTGACGTCTCCGGCCTCATTCATCGCTATGCGGGGCAAACCGAGCCAGCGCTGGACGGTATCAACCTTCATGTGCGTCGTGGCAGTCTGTTTGGATTGCTTGGCCCCAATGGTTCTGGCAAAACAACACTGATTTCGATACTCACGGGAATTCTGCACGCCAACGCAGGCACCGTGAAAATTGACGGTCGCGATATGCCGCGTGATGCGCGCGCGATCCAGCAATTCTGTTCGCTGGTACCGCAGGACAACGCGTTCTACCCAACGTTGACCGTCGCC
>JBDTTO010000907.1:0-2081 GCA_039930585.1 Gemmatimonadaceae bacterium | reverse complement strand
CCTCAAACATCAGCAGCACGAGACTCGTCGTCGAACGCAACGGGCCACCTTGCGTCATGACGTACGGTTCGGCAAACAGCTGGAAATATCCAACCATTGTTATGATGCCAACAAACAGCATCGTTGGACGCAACATTGGCAACGTGATGTGGCGAAACTGCTGCCATGCATCAGCGCCATCCAGTCGCGCGGCTTCGTACAGATCTTCGGGAATGTTCTGCAACCCGGCAATCAACACGAGCATGTTGTAGCCAAAGCCTTTCCAGACAGCGACGAGAATAATCGCCGGCATCGCCCACGTTGGATTGCCAAGCCAGTCAATGGGGCCAAGTCCGATTGAACCCAGCACCCAGTTCAGCAAACCGTACTGCGGGTGGTACAGATATCGCCACACAATCGCGACGGCCACCAATGTTGTCACAAACGGCATGAACAACACCGATCGAAAGAACGGCTTGAAGCGAGTCGCTCGTGCATTCACCATCAACGCTGCAACTAGCGAAACGATCACGCTGAGCGGGCCACCGACAAACGCAAACACACACGTGTTGCGAAACGCCTGCCAGAACAACGGGCTCGTAACAATCGTTTCGTAGTTGCGAAGTCCGGTTACGCGAACAGTGTTCGTATCAGCCAGTGCATAGATATCGAAATCTGTAAATCCCAACAGAAACGCCGCGACCACCGGAATAACAAAAAACACCGCGATCAGTGCGATTGCCGGAAATAGAAACGTCCATGCAGCGCGGGTCTGCGCGCGACCCAATTGTCCTTCGTCGTGTTGCGCGGAATACTTTGTCGCCATTTCGCGCGTTGTGCGCGCGGCCGAAGTCACGGCTTCACCCGGGCAAGCTGTCCGCCTGGTTGTGCGGCTGCATTCGTTTGCTTCAGCGAATCGGTCGCCTTTTTGTTCTGCAGCCAGCGACGTTTCTCGAGAATGTTGTCGACGTCCTTGTCCAGCGCTTGCAGTGCGTCGTCCACGCTGGTGTTGCCGCGCACGACGGTCTCGGCGTGATCGATGACGCGTTGTGCAATCAACTCCCATTCGGGAACCTTGGGTGTTGGCAACACGTGCAACAACTGTGCGTAAAACGCCTGCGATAATGTGTCGTTGGCCAGCCGCGGTGTTTTCCACGCTTCGGTGCGCGCGGGCAAGTCGCCCGTGAGTTCGTAAAAGCGAACCTGTTGTTCGGGGCGAGAAAGAAATTCAACAAGCTGCCACGCCGCCGTTTTCTGTTTGGACTTCTTGAATACCACAAGGCTCGCGCCACCTGCCAACGAAACGCCGGGAACACCAGGCTTCGGTCCGGGCATGGGGGCAGTGGCCCACAAACCGTTCATGCTTGCCGGCAGACGATTCTTGAATTCACCAATCTGCCACGGACCCGACACGTAAAATACAAAGCGACCTTTCGCGAATTCCTGGTACAGATTCGCGACATCATTGCTGCCGTATTTGGGAGCAAGTCCGTCGCGATACAACGCCACGAAATATTCGAACGCGCGACGAAATTCAGGATCCTCGAACGCACCTCGGCCGTCACCATCACGCAGCAATGTTGAACCGCTCTGCAGCCCGAGAATAATGGGCAGATTCCATTCGTTGGTCGGAATGAATGCGCCCCAGTTCTGTTCGCCAGCGGCTCCGCGCGTCGCGGTGCTGCGAATTTTCTCCATCGCCGAGCGCCAATCGGCCCACGTGTTCGGCGGCTGTTTCCATCCCGCTTTTTCGAGCAGATCTTTGCGATAGTACATCAGCCGAGTGTCAACGTACCATGGAATTCCCCACACGGTGTCGGCGAGTACGTTCGTTTCCCAGATGCCTGAAAAGTAGGACTTTGCATCAATCGTGCTGGAAGTCGCAATGTGCGGCGACAACGGTTCCAGGGCGTGCAACGCAACGAACTCGGGCACCCATGTATTGCCGATTTGTGCGACGTCAGGAGTAACATCACCAACGTGCGCGGTTAGTAGCTTTTCGTGCGCGGCACTCCACGGAATCTGCTGCACGCGCACCGTGATTCCGGGATGTTCCTTTTCGAAATCGCGCACCATCTCCTTGACCACTTCGCCTTCGCGCC
>JBDTTO010000906.1:0-2086 GCA_039930585.1 Gemmatimonadaceae bacterium | reverse complement strand
CGAATCGACGTGGGCGGAATACAGCAGAGTGCCGACCACGACTCCCGCGTGCAGCAGGAAGCTGGCCGCCGACCCAAAGAGGGGCAGCGCGGACGGGGGGCGCGAGGACTCGATGCCGGTTCCTCTCACCGGAATGCCTCACAGGAAGGAGGGGTCAAGCAGTCAACATGCAAGCGACCGGGGCCGCCGTCCAGTTTGCCGTGGCTGAACGCGACCCGAGTGCGGTGAATCGATACTGGGTGGGGCCATCGGATGTCGCTGCTTTCGGTCACAGCACTTTCAATGGGGTCAGAGTCGTTGGTTTGCTCAGGAAACATCCCGACCCAGCGACTCGTCACCGCAACTGCGCACGGACACCCCAAAAGGCGACTTCCGAAACTTCACGTCCGCGATGCGCGCGGTCCCAAAAGGCTCAGCCCGCCGTCCTCGGTTTACGCATACGCACGAGTCCTTCCTGCGAGACGGATGCCACCAGCTCACCGCTGCGCGAAAAAATCTGTCCGCGCACAAACGCGCGTGCGCCAGTCGCAATCGGGCTGTCGACGGAATACAACATCCATTCGTCCGCGCGAAACGGGCGATGCATCCAGACCGAATGATCGAGTGAGGCGAGCTGCAAACCGGGCGCCCGAAAGGCGATGCCATGCGGTTGCAGTGCAGTCGTGAGCAGTCCGTAGTCGGATGCGTACGTCAACACGGCCTGATGCGTCAGCAGATCGTCGGGCAAACTGCCAATCGATTTGAACCACACGTGCCGCACGGGCTCGCGCGGTTCGGGCGAAAAGAAGTCGAGCGGCAATACGGGACGAAAATCAATCGGACGTTCCTGCACGATGGCGGCGCGATGTTCTTCGGGAATGCGCGCTGCTACCTCGCGGATGGCGTCGAGTTCGGGTTGCAGTTCTTCGGGGCCGATAACATCCGGCATCGTTGGTTGATGCGAGACGCCTGGTTCTTCAATGTGAAATGACGCCGACAGGTTGAAGATCGCCTGGCCGTGTTGAATGGCCGTGACACGCCGTGTGGTGAAGCTCGATCCATCGCGCAGCCGGTCCACGAAATACACAATCGGCGCCTGGAGATCACCCGGCAGAATGAAATAACCGTGCGCCGAATGTGCTTCGCGTTCGGAGTCGACCGTGCGACGCGCCGCCACTAGTGCCTGCGCAAACACCTGCCCGCCGTACACGCGTGATGCGCCGAGGTCGCGATTCTTGCCGCGGTAGATGTTGACTTCGAGCGGCTCGAGATCGAGCAGGCCAAGCAGGTCGTCGATGGGTCCGTGCATAGAGTCAGTTCGGTGGACGTGCCGCGGCGAATGAGTGTTGACGGACGTGCCGTGTGAGTACGTCCGTCAGACTGTCCGCCCAAGATACGCGCGCGTCGCGCGAAAGACATATCCAATGCGTCGACTCAGCGCGTTGGTGACCATTCGATGATGTGGGACTTGTTGCGGGCGCACGCGATCACTGCGTTTCGCTCACACGATCCACGCGAGCGGCGTAACATCCGCGTTTGGCGTTGTGAACATGCAGGTATGCTGCTTTTTCGTTGGAAAGCATGCGCTCAAACGTTGGCGTGGCATCGTTGCCATCAACAACGTCAGCGTCAATCATCATGCCGCGTTCGTCGAATGCGCGAACGGATAACAGTCGTGCGCGCAGCACGTCGGGTACTTCGTTGACGGGTAGCGTTGCGGTCGATGCGCCATCCTGTACGTAGATCGCGTGCGTGCTGCGATACGGCGAATTTGCGGACTGATGTTCGTAGTTCATCAGAAACATGCGCGCGCCTGGTTCAGCATCCTTTAACGAGACGCGACACGGAAATCCCGGTTGTGCATTGGCGATTGATGTGCGAATACCGCGCCGTTGCAATTCTTCGTCGCTCAGTCCATACAGTGCTTCAAATTCAGTTGACGGTAGTGCGATGACCTGGAAGTTCATAACATTTCTCGAAGTAGAAGGAATGAACACATTGTCATTGAAAAAAGTGAATCGCGCTCCGATTCTTGCGGTGTTGCGGTCCTTCGCGCCCGTTAGCAGACATTTTCCTCAACCAAAATGGCATTTCCTTTTATTCGCGG
>JBDTTO010000905.1:0-2089 GCA_039930585.1 Gemmatimonadaceae bacterium | reverse complement strand
TTGGTGGGGTAACCGGCGCGGGTCAGGTTGCCCATGCGAGTGGAGTTGTTGGCGTTGCCAACGGTGCTACCTGCGATGACAACCACTGTTGGTCAACGCGAGATTCGTGCGAGCGAAGCAACAACGCGTGTGACGGTACTTGATCGGGCAGACATAGATGCTGCTGCGGCAATTTCGGCGAATCAGCTATTGCGTCAGATTCCGGGATTGCAGGAACTGCCGTCACCACCTTCGCAGACGTCCATCTCGATTCGCGGTTTTGATGCGTCGCGTGTGCTCGTTCTGATTGACGGCGAACCCGTCACGGGCGCGCTAGTCGAGAATCGCGACATCGGACGTTTATCGACGGTTGCGGCCGAACGTATTGAAGTCACGAAAGGACCATCGAGTGTCGAATTCGGCAGCGATGCGCTTGGCGGCGTAATCAACCTGGTCACGGCCGCGCCAAGCAAAAATTTCACAACCGACGGATTGTTTCGTCAGGGCGAACTTGGTCGACGCGAATCAACGCTTGGTGTCAGTCAAACGGTGGGTGATTTTGGTTATCGCGTGAGTGGCGGATGGCGTCAGGTTGACCGCGTGGCCGGTGTCGTCGCCGACGGCAGCACGCAAGAACGAGTACTCGATTTGCGCACGAGTGCGCGTTACAAGTTGTCCGATCGCGCTTCGTTGCGTGCGGACGTGCAGGGCTCGCGCGAACGTCAGCGTTGGCCGATCGGCGGTGGCTACAACGGCTTCATCGACAACCAAAGCGGGCAGGGGTTTGTTGAGGGGCAGTTGCGCGCACTGGGTGGATCATTCCGCTTGCGCGGTTTTGCGCAACGTTATTCGTATCAATATCGCCAATCTCAGAAGACGGTGCCGATTGCTGGAACCGGAGATTCGCTTGAACAACACGAGCGGCTTGAGCGATATCTCCTGGCTTACTCGCGCTCGGCGGGACGCCAGACGTTTGACATCGGTGCGCAGTTCAGTTCGCGCAATCTCATCTCACCGGGCAAAGTTGATGGCGACAGCGCCAGAGACAATGTGAAAGAAGTTTTTGCGCGCGATTCGTGGACGTTCGGCGCCGTGCTTGCAAACGCCGGTGTGCGCTACACGAATAGTTCGTTGTGGGGCGACGCGGTGAATCCATCGTTCGGTGTCGCGTGGCAGGTAAGTCCCACCATCCGCCTTCGCAGCAATGTGGCGCGCGGATTTCGCGCACCAAGTTTCAAGGAGATTCGTTATACGTTCTCCAACCCGAGTGCCGGTTATACTGTAATTGGCAATTCGAATCTCTCTCCCGAATCATCGTGGAGCACAACGATTGGTGGTACGTGGGCGCCGGTCGCAAGTCTCTCGATTGACGTGGAGGGTTATCGCAACAACGTGTCCAATCTCATTGATACGCGTTTTGAGGGATTGAATCCGGCGGGGTTTCAAGTGTATCAAAACGTGAACGTTGCCAAAGCGCACACCGCGGGTGTTGAGACGAACGTTCAATACTTGCGTGGCCCGTTCATGGCCAGCGTTGGATACGACTATCTGCGCGCGCGCAACGACGAAACCGGATTGCCATTGGGACGTCGCGCCACGAGCACAGCGCGCGCGCATGTGGCGCGGAACTGGAGCGTGTTGTCGGGGATCGTTACAGACGTCACGGCGCGTTACACCGGCTCCGCACCGATGGTTGGTACAGTTGGCGCCGCGGCTGCGATTGTTGGGAGGCAGGGCGAATTCCTGTCGATCGACGGACAGATCCGCGCCAACATCTCACGCCTGGCCGAACTCTCAGCGGGTGTCAACAATGCGCTGGATCAGCGACCGGCACTCTATACGCCAGCGTATCAGCGACAGTACTTTCTTGCACTCCATCTCATGTGGTCGCGGTTGCAGTAGGCTCCGCTGGAAAGCGAACTGCAAGAAACAACAGCTTACAAATGGATGCGGATAACTTGGATTTTTAACGACAAAAAAAGCGCGGATCGTTCCCAATGAGGGGCGATTCGCGCTTTCGTTCTATTGCAACTGTTTTCTTTTGTGATCGTGCACGGCGTGCAGATTGTGCTATGTCGTTGCAGACTTTAACAGCAATTGCCTCGCTTCC